>WTGR01000243.1 GCA_011523485.1 Acidobacteriota bacterium | reverse complement strand
CGAGATGCCGTACGCGGTGTCGGTGCCGGCCGGCTACGACCCGGCCACGCCGCATCCCCTGATCCTGGCCCTGCACCCGGGCGGCAAGCAGGGGTCGTACTACGGCAGCCTCCACATGCGGCAGATGTTCGAGCCGGCGCTGCGCGCCCTGAACGCGGTGGTCGTCGCCCCCGACGTGCCGACGCGGCGCTGGACGAGCGACGTCTCCGACCGCGGGGTCATGGCGCTGCTCGAACGCATCGTCGAGACCTACAACATCGACCGCGCGCGCATCCTCGTCACCGGGTTCAGCCTGGGCGGACGCGGCACGTGGTTCTTCGCGACCCGGCACCCGGACTTCTTCACCGGCGCCATTCCCATCGCCGGCCGCCCCGGCGACGAGCCGCTCGACGCGCTCGGCGCCATGCCGGTGCACATCATCCACAGCCGCGCGGACGACGTGGTCCCGTTCGGCCCCGCCGAGGAGGCGGCGCGGAAGATCGAGGAAGCGGGCGGCACGGTGGCCTTCACGGCGCTCGACCGCGTGGGCCACTACGCGATGGGCGGCTACGTCCGCTCGCTGCGCGACGCCGGCGAGTGGATGATGGAGCGGTGGAGCGGCCGCTGAGCTGACGGGACGCCCAGCCGAAGGCACGGGGCGGCCCTGACGGACGGGGCGGCCCGACCGTTGCGGTCAGACGAAGGCGCCGCGTGGAGCGCCGCGCCGGCAGACGATGCCCGGTCGACGGGTGCCGCGCGAAGAGGTCCCCGCCCGATACAATGATTGGATGAAGTACCGGCGATTGGGCGCGACAGGGGTGTACGTCTCGGAGCTCTGCCTGGGGGCGATGACCTTCGGCACCCAGTGGGAGATGATCGGCGCGCTCGGCCAGTCGGAGGCCGACGCGCTCGTCGGCCGCTCGCTCGACGCCGGCGTCAACTTCTTCGACACCGCGGACGTCTACTCCACGGGCGACTCCGAGGAGATCCTCGGCCGCGCCCTCGCCGGCCGCCGCCGCGACGTCGTCATCGCGACCAAGGTGCGCGGCCGCATGGGTCCGGGGCCGAACGAGGTCGGCCTCTCCCGGCTGCACATCATCGACGCCTGCGAGGCGAGCCTGAAGCGGCTCGGCACCGACTACATCGACCTCTACCAGATCCACCGCGCCGACCCCGAGACCGCCATCGACGAGACGCTGGGCGCGTTGACCGACCTGGTCCGCGTCGGCAAGGTGCGCTACATCGGCTGCTCGAACCTCGAGGCGTGGGAGTTGATGAAGGCGCTCGGCGTGGCGGAGCGGCGGGGCTTCGAGCGCTTCCAGTGCACGCAGTCCTACTACGCGCTGGCGGGACGCGACATCGAGCGGGACACGATCCCGCTCATCCGGGACCAGGGGCTGGGCCTGCTCGTCTGGAGTCCCCTGGCCGGCGGCTTCCTGTCCGGGAAGTTCACCCGCGAGGGCGCGCGCGACGCCGGCGCGCGGCGCGTCGCATTCGACTTCCCGCCGCTCGACAAGGAGCGGGCGTTCGACATCCTCGACGTCATGCGGCCCATCGCCGACGCGCACGGCGCGTCGGTGGCGCAGGTGGCGCTGGCGTGGCTGCTGGCGCAGGATGCCGTTACCAGCGTGATCATCGGCGCCAAGCGGATGGACCAGCTCGTGGACAACCTGGGCGCGGTCGAGCTCACGCTGACAGCCGATGAGGTGGAGCGGCTGGACGAGGCGAGCGCGACCCCGGCGCCGTACCCCGCCTGGATGCTGGCGCTGGGCGACGACCGTCTGCCGGGCACGTCGCGGGATCTGGCCGCGCTCCTCAAGAAGCCGCGCGGCAACTGAAGTCGCGCCGCAGCCATATCGCGTCGCGGGACCGAAACCGGAAGAGCGGAAACCGAGGAGGCAGGGAATGCACCGGACCCCGGGTGTCCACGAACGGCTGGAGAAATTCATGACCGGCCTCATCCGGCGCAATCCGGGCGAGCCGGAGTTTCATCAGGCGGTTCGCGAGGTCGCCGAGTGCGTGGTGCCGTTCATGGCGGCGCACCCCGAGTACCTGGAAGCCCGCATCCTGGAACGGCTCACCGAGCCCGACCGGATCATCACCTTCCGGGTGACGTGGCAGGACGACGACGGCGGCATCCGCGCGGCGCGGGCCTGGCGCGTGCAGTTCAGCAACGCCATCGGCCCCTACAAGGGCGGCCTCCGCTTCCACCCGACGGTGACGCAGAGCGTGCTGAAGTTCCTCGGCTTCGAGCAGATCCTCAAGAACAGCCTCACCGGCCTGCCGATGGGCGGCGCCAAGGGCGGCTCCAACTTCAACCCGCGGGGGCGCAGCGCCAACGAGGTGATGCGGTTCTGCCACGCCATGATGCGCGAGCTGCACCGGCACATCGGCGAGGACACCGACGTGCCGGCGGGCGACATCGGCGTCGGCACCCGCGAGATCGGGTTCCTGTTCGGGCAGTACATGCGCCTCGCCAACCGCTTCACCGGGGTGCTGACCGGGAAGGGCCTGGCTTTCGGCGGCAGCCTGGTGCGGACCGAGGCGACCGGCTACGGCGCGGTCTATTTCCTGCAGAACATGCTGGCGACCCGCGGCGACGTTATCGCCGGCAAGACGGCGGTCGTTTCGGGCTCCGGCAATGTCGCGCTCTACGCTATCGAGAAATTGACCGAGCTCGGCGCCACCGTCGTCGCCGCTTCCGATTCGAACGGCTTCATCCACGACCCGCACGGCATCGACGCCGAGCGGCTGGCCTGGCTGAAAGAACTGAAGGAAGTGCGCCGGGGACGCGTACGCGAGTACGCCGAGCACTTCGGCTGCGACTACCACGAAGAGAAACGGCCTTGGCGCGTCCCCTGCCAGCTCGCCGTGCCCTGCGCCACACAGAACGAGCTGGACGCCGACGACGCCGAAGCCCTCCTCGACAACGGGCTGGTGGCCGTGTCGGAGGGCGCCAACATGCCCTCGACCCTGGGCGCGGTCCGGGCGTTCCTCGGCCGGAAGATCCTGTTCGGCCCCGCGAAGGCCGCCAACGCCGGCGGCGTCGCCGTGTCGGGCCTCGAGCAGAGCCAGAACGCGCTGCGCATCTCCTGGTCGAGAGAGGAGGTCGACCGGCAGCTACAGACCATCATGCACGACATCCACGAGAAGTGCCGCGCGGAAGGAACGGACCCGGACGGCTTCGTGAACTACGTGCGCGGCGCCAACATCGCCGGCTTCCGCAAGGTCGCCGACGCGTTGCTCGCCTACGGCGTCGTGTAGCGGCTCGGCGCCCTGCTACCGCGTGACCGTCCCGAAGTAGTCCGGCAGGTCCGGCTTGGTGTCGCGCAGGATCTCCACGATCGCCTGCCGGTCGGCGAGCGCCAGCCGGTCGTAGGGCGACTCGGTGACCTCACCCGACAGCACCGCCCACATGCGACGGTAGATCGCGTCGAGCGCGGTCTCCGGCAGCGCGTCGAACGCCTCCGTGTAGATCATGTAGCTGCACGGATAGCGGAAGAGGCGGCCGTCGAGCGATATCTCCCGGAGCGACCGGCCCCGGCCGTCGCGGGGACCGCGCGCCGAGAACAGCTCGCTGAAGCCCGATCCGCCGGCGACGCCCGGCGGCAGCGGCGCCTCGTCGACGAACAGCAGGTAGTCGACCAGCTCCACCGCCGCCTCGTCGACGATCTCCAGGAAGCGGCCGTCGTCGGTCGAACGGCCGCGATCCGCGGGGGCCACCATCTCCGCGCGGTGCTCCACCCGCCGCGCCTCCCAGCCGATGCGCGTGATCAGGTTGGTGAGATGCGCCTGGTGCTCCAGCACCATCAGCGCCACGATGTCGCTGTAGGGCGTCGGGAACCCGTCGAGGTCGAACCGCCCGTCGAGCGAGTCGATGACCGGCGGCACGACGCCGAAGGTCGCGTGCGGGTCCTCGACGGCCTCCACCTCGACGTTGCCCATATGGGCGACGCCGCCGTGCGACCCGGTAACGTACCAGCCGCCCCAGCGGTCCTCCAGGCGACTGCGGTGGTCGGTCGGATGGCCGCTCGCGTAGGCGTTCGGATCGTCCGGCATCGGGAACATGCTGAGGACCTGCGGGCCAGGGACGCCGAGCGTGTCCCACGACAGGTGGCAGGCGAGGCAGGTCTCGCGGCGCCGGAAGCGGGGCGCGGCCGACGGGGTCTGCTCCAGCGAGTAGAAGATCGTTCCCTGGCGCCGGTCCTGGGCGGCGATCTCGATGACGTCGGCGCCCCGGACCCAGCCGAGCGCGACGTCGTCCCGGAAGAAGACCGCGCGCGGATTGTCGAAGTCGATCCAGTCCTCCTGGAAGCTCGTCGGGGAAAAGACGAGCACCTGCGACTCCACGGGCATGTCGAGCGCGTCGAGCAACGAGCGGAGATAGCCGCTCCGGCCCTCGAAGGCGAGCGCGGCCGAGCCCTCCCCGAGCCGCCGGTTCAGGTCCTCGACGGCGTTGTCGACCGCGCCGTTGGTGTACAGGATGGCCGGGTGGTCGCGCGACGCCCGGTACGCGCCGCCGCGCTGGCCCGCGACGGTGGTGACGGCGACGACGCCCAGGAGAATTGCTGCGGCTGCGCCGATGGAAGTCGTCTTGCACATGAACGTCTCGACCTCGTTGTTCGTCTTAACGGATCAGGGAGCCGGCGCCCGCCGGCCCGGTCGGATTCCACCCCACGGCTGCGACCGTCGGAGCGCTCGGCTCCCCACGCGCGAATCATGGGCCCGCTGTCCCGCGATTATAATGAGTCGGCAGCGGTCGGGCGGCTGCCGCCGTGGTCGCGGAGAGAGAACGAAAGGACGTATGCGATGCGGACGAGAATCCTGGGCATGCTGGTGGTCTTTGTCGGGACGGCGGCCCTCGTACCCGGAACCGCCGTCGCCGCCGACGACGGCGTGCCGACCTTCACGAAGGACGTGGCCCCGATCTTCCAGGCGAAGTGCGAGGCGTGCCACCGGGCGAGCTCCATCGCCCCGATGTCGCTCGTGACCTACCAGGAATCCCGCCCGTGGGCGCGCTCGATCCGCGAGCGCGTGTCGACGCGCCAGATGCCGCCCTGGCACATCGACCGGACGGTCGGCATCTCCGAGTTCAAGAACGACCGTTCCCTGACCGACGCCGAGCTGGACACCATCGTCCGTTGGGTCGACGGCGGCGCGCCGCGCGGCAACCCGGCCGACATGCCGCCGCGGATCGAGTGGCCCGACGCGTCGAAGTGGTACTTCGCGGAGCTCTTCGGCGCGCCGGACCTGGTGATCGCGTCCGAGCCCTACACGATGCCGGCCGAGGCGAACGACGCCTGGTGGAAGCCGGTCTCCGAGACCGGCCTGACCGAGC
>WTGR01000102.1 GCA_011523485.1 Acidobacteriota bacterium | reverse complement strand
GGTGCTCCGCCAGATCGAGAAAGCCCGCGTAGTTCATCAGCCAGTCGTACTGGCGCCCGGCCCCGTGCAACGAGACCATCAGCGGTGCAGGAGTCGCCGGCTCATAGCTGGACGGTACGAAGAGCGCATACGGGATGGTCTCGCCGGTCTCTTCCATCACGTACGTTCGGTGCTGGACGCGCGGGTCGTTGACTGCGTACTCGTTGTCCCGCGCCTCGCGTTGCGCCAGCAGATCCACCGCGGCGCCGGTCGCGAGCCAGAGCGTCCCGCCGAGCGTCAGGGCGAGAGCGGCCGGATGACGGACTGCCTGCATCGCTTCCTCCTTCGTGTTTCCGGCGGCCCGGCACGGTGCGGCCGGACCGGCGTGTCTGGTCGTTCGGCGATCTGCCGCCGTGACGGGGCGCGTCCCCGCCGCCTGTTCGCCGGGCACGACCAACCCATGGACATTCTACGGCCATGGCGGACGTGCTCGAAGCCGCTCCGCTCGGCGCCGACCCGGTAAACACGCGGTCGCCGGGCAGAGTCGTCTAGACTGGGACGTTGTCGTTGGATTCCACAGAGAGGTCCACCATGAGAAGAGAAGTATCGGCGTTGCTGGCGGCCGTCGTCGCGTTGGGGGCTCTGGGCACGCTCGGCGCCGCTCCGGCCGCGGCCGAGGACATCGAGATCACCGAATGGGTGGTTCCCTGGGAGAACACCCGGCCCCGCGACCCCTACGTGGACGGCCAGGGGCGGGTCTGGTTCGTGGGTCAGCGCGGCAACTACCTGGCCTACCTCGACCCGGCTACGGGCGACTTCCGGCGCTACGAGCTCGACCCGGGCACAGGCCCGCACAACCTGATCGTCGACGACGACGGAATCGTCTGGTACGCGGGCAACCGGGCGATGCACATCGGACGGCTCGATCCCGAGACCGGCGACATCGAGAAGATCATGATGCCCACGCCCGAGGCGCGTGATCCGCATACGCTCACCTTCGACCACAACGGCGACATCTGGTTCTCGGTGCAGGGCGGCAGCTTCGTCGGCAAGCTCGGCACGCGGACCCGCACTGTCGAGCTCATCCCGATCGAGGGCCGCGGCCGGCGTCCGTACGGCATCGTGGTCGACGCGAACAACCGCGCCTGGTTCTGCCAGTTCGGCACCAACAAGCTCGCGACCGTGGATCCGGAAACGATGGAGCTCGAGGAGTTCGACCTGCCGCGCGCCGAGGCCCGGCCCCGGCGGCTGGCCCTGACCTCGGAAGGGCATCTCTGGTACGTCGACTACGCGGGCGGCAACCTCGGGCGCTTCGATCCGGAAACCGGCGAGGTGCAGGAATGGGCCGTCCCGGGCGGCGCCTCGGCGCGTCCCTACGGCATGTCGGTGGACGATGAGGACCGGCTCTACTTCGTGGAATCGGGGACGATGCCGAACCGGTTCGTCGGCTTCGACCCGGCCACCGAGGAGTTCTTCGCGTCGACCGAGATCGCGAGCGGCGGCGGGACCGTGCGCCACATGTACTACCACGCGCCGGCGCGCGAGATCTGGTTCGGCACGGACACGAACAACATCGGCCGCGCGCGCGTGCCGTAGCGCGTAGATCGTCGGCCGGCGGCGCAGATGCCGCCGAACCCCCCAACCCATCCTGACCGGGAGTCTGCGCCGCGGCGACCGCGCAGACTCCCCCCACCGGCAGCCGCGATCGGTGCAGCAGCCGGTAGAGGGCGTCGAAGTCCTCGAGCCGCTGCTCGTCGAGCATCCCCGAAAGGTCGGACTCGATGTACGCCTGCCGCCGGATGTAGGTGCTGTCGCGCAGCAGCCGCAACCTGGCGCCGTTGGTCACCACGCCCCACAGCGCCTCGGTGCGGTTGAGGTACTCCTTGCAGTAACGCGTGGGGCGCGACCCACGACGCGCGGGTCCTGCCGGTGCCCGCGTCGCCCGCCGGCAGCCGTTCGCGACGGTGCTGGAAGACCGACCAGAGGCGCCGCCATGCTACGCTCAGGATGCAGCGTGGAAGCAGAACGACATGGCTACGAACAAGGCACCGTCGTCCACTGACACCGCCGACGACCTGCGGGCGGAGCCGTAGTCGACGCATGGCCCAGTACGACGCGATCGCCGAGGCGTACCGGGACTCGAAGCAGCTCCCCTTCCGGAGGGCCATCGAGCGCTACACGCTGTTCGAGGCACTGGGAGACGTCCGCGGGCTGACGCTGCTGGATCTCGCCTGCGGCGCGGGCTTCTATACCCGCCTGCTCAAGAGGGCCGGTGCAGCCGGTGTGACGGGGATCGATGTCTCGGCGGAGATGGTCCGCCTGGCCGAGCGGGAGGAAGCGCGCGACCCGCTCGGCTGCTCGTTTCTCTGCCGGGACGTCGCCGACTTCGAGCCGCAACCGGGCGCGGTGGACCTGGTCGTGGCCATGTACCTGCTGCACTACGCCGGGACCCCGGCGAAGCTGCTCCGCTTCCTGCGCGTCTGCCACGACGCGCTGCGGCCCGGCGGCCGGATCGTCGGCTTCAACGACAACGTCCTGCGCCCGCCGCGGGGAACCGTCTCGTGGCGTCAGTACGGCCTCGAAAAGACGGGCCCGCCGTCGGCGCCGAAAGAAGGCGACCCCATTCACTACCGGTTCACCAACCCGGACGGCGGGCAGTTCGAGTTCCACAACTTCTTCCTGAAGCCCGAGACCTACGACGACGCCTTCCGGGAGACCGGGTTCCGCGACTTCCGCTGGCTCGGCGTCTCGCTGGAACCCGGCGAGCGGAACAACCCCTTCTGGGACGACTTCCTCGCCAACCCGCCGGTGATCGCCTACGCGGCGACGAAGTAGGATCTGCACGATGCGTCGCTTCCGCGCCGGGCCGGGGTTCCTGGTTGCCGCCGCCTTCATCGGACCCGGCACCATCGTCACGGCGAGCCGGGCCGGCGCCGGGTACGGGACCGCCCTGCTCTGGGCAGTGCTCTTCTCGGTGGTGACCACCGCCATCCTGCAGGACATGGCGGCGCGCGTCGGGCTGGCCGGACGGCGGGGACTCGCGGAGGCCATACGCGACAGCCTCGGCAATCCGCTGATCCGTACGGGTGCGCTGGGCCTCATCGCAGCGAGCATCCTGATCGGCAACGCCGCCTTCCAGACCGGCAACCTGCTCGGCGCGTCGCTCGGCCTCAGCCTGCTCACCGGACTGCCGCAGGGACTTCTGGTGGCGCTGGTCGGCGGGGTGGCCGGCGCCCTGTTGATGACCGGCACCTACAAGACGATCCAGAACGCGCTGGTCGCCCTCGTGGGACTGATGAGCGTGGTCTTCTTCCTGGTGGCCGTCCTCAGCGCCCCGAGTCCGAGCGACCTCCTCTCGGGGCTGCTGGTGCCGCGGGTACCGCAGGGAGCGCTGCTCACCGTACTGGCGCTCATAGGGACCACCGTCATCCCCTACAACCTCTTCCTCCATGCCAGTGCCGTCCTCGAGCGCTGGCCGGACGCGGACAGGAACGAGCAGAACATCCGCGAGTGCCGGCAAGACACCCTGTTCTCGGTCGCGCTCGGGGGCCTGATCACGGCGGCGGTGGTAATCGCCGCCTCGCCCCTGCTCGGGCAGGGCGCGGACGCCGCCGACGCCGCAACGGTGGCGGCACGCCTCGAGCCCCTGCTCGGGCGCGCGGCGCCGGTATTCTTCGGCATCGGACTCTTCTCCGCCGGCGTGACCTCGGCGATCACCGCACCGCTCGCCGCCGCCTACGCCGCCGGCGGTGCGCTGGGCTGGGGCTCGGACCTCAGGAGCCCGCGCTTCCGCCTGCTCTGGGGCTTCGTGCTGCTGACCGGCATGTTCTGCGGGATCTTCCTGGGGGCCTCGCCGTACCAGATCATCCTGCTCGCCCAGGCCGGCAACGCGATCCTGCTGCCGCTGACCCCGATTCTGCTGCTCATCGTCGCGAACCGCAGCGGCATCATGGGCAGGTACCGCAACTCGCGGGCCGCCAACGTGATCGGCGCGGTCGTGGTGCTCGTCATCTTCGGACTCGCGTCGGTGCAGATGGCCCGGATCCTGGGTCTGGCGGGTTAGCACGGGTTGGCACTGCGCTGGCACGGTCACCGCGCCGCCCATACACACGACATGGTGTGCACGGGCACGGGATGTGACACATTGACACGAATGCAGTCGAACACCGCATCATCTTGCGCCATGGCAACGGAAGGCGGAATCGCCGAGCCGCGTGCCCGGCGCACCGCCGCCTGTGCCGGAGCTCTGGCGGCGGCGCTGCTGGCTGCAGCCGCTCCCACGCCGAAGGCCGCCTACCTGGACGGCCCTCCAGCGGCCCACACCGGCGGCTTCGGCGGCGACACCTGCCACGCCTGCCATTTCGAGAACGACCTCGACGATCCAGGCGGCTCGCTGGAGCTCGACGGGTTGCCGGAGACGTTCGACCCGGCGGCGACCTACCGCATCACGGTCTCTCTGGAACGCTCCGGGATGGGACGCGCCGGATTCCAGTTGGCGGCACGCGTGAGCGAAGGCAACAACGCCGGCGAACCGGCGGGTACCCTGCAGGGCCTCGCCGGCGACGGACGCGTGCAGGTCGTCTCGGGGCCGAACGGGGTGACCTACGCCCAGCACACCGAGCCTGGAACCGCGCTCACCGGCCCGGGCGCGACCTCCTGGACCATCGAGTGGCGCCCGCCTGCCGCCACGACATCCGTCACTTTCCACGCGGCGGCCAACGCGGCAAACGACGACGCCTCCGAGTTCGGCGACTTCATCTACACGGCGTCGGCGACGACGCGTCCCACCAGCCCCTGACGGCCGGCCGATACCGCCTGCTATCATGTCTGGTTCCGGGGTACTCCGGAGAAAGGACCAGCGACCATGCACGCCGCCAGCTTGACGACCGCCGACCAACCGCGAAGCCGGCTGCGCGCGGGTGCAGGCCGGCATGCGGGTCGGGCGGCTGCCATGAAGACCGTGGGCTTCGTCGGCTGGCGCGGCATGGTCGGCTCGGTGCTGATCGACCGCATGCAGTCCGAGGGCGACTTCGGCGGCTGCGACCCGCTGTTCTTCTCCACCTCCCAGGCAGGTCAGCGAGGTCCCGAGATCGGGGGCGGCGAGCCGCTGGGCGACGCCCACGACGTGCGGGCCCTCGCGGAAGCCGACATCGTGGTCACGTGCCAGGGCGGCGACTACACGAAGTCGGTCCACGGCGCCCTGCGGGAGGGCGGCTGGGAAGGCTACTGGATCGACGCGGCGTCGGCGCTCCGCATGAACGACACGAGCGTCGTCATTCTCGACCCGGTCAACCGCCGCGTCATCGACGAGGCGCTCGACGCCGGCACGAAGGACTTCATCGGGGGCAACTGCACCGTCAGCCTCATGCTGATGGGCCTGCAGGGGCTGTTCGACCGCGGCTGGGTCGAGTGGATGACCTGCATGACCTACCAGTCCGCCTCGGGCGCCGGCGCCAGGCACATGATCGAGCTCGTCCGCCAGATGGGCGACCTGGCGGACTGTCGGGCGCCGGGCCAGACCGCGCTGGAGCTCGACCGACTCGTCACCCGACGCATGACGAACGGCGGACTGCCCACCGAGCACTTCGGCGTGCCGCTTGCCGGGAGCCTGATCCCGTGGATCGGCGGTCCCATGCACAACGGCCAGTCGCGGGAGGAGTGGAAGGCGGCGAACGAGGCGAACAGGATCCTGGGAAGCCGCCGGTTCATTCCCATCGACGGGCAGTGCGTCCGCATCGGCGCCATGCGGTGTCACAGCCAGGCGCTGACCGTCAAGCTGACCGCCGACGTTCCCATCGCGGACGTCGAGACCGCCATCGCCGGCGCCAACGACTGGGTGGAGGTGGTGCCGAACGAGCGGGAGGCGACATACGAACGCCTGACGCCGGCCGCCGTCTCAGGCCGCCTGCACGTGCCGGTGGGCCGCATCCGCAAGACGACGTTCGGCGAGGACTACCTCACCTGTTTCACGGTCGGCGATCAACTCCTCTGGGGCGCCGCGGAGCCGCTGCGCCGGATGCTGCTGATCCTGCTGGGCAGGCTCTGAGCCGGACATCCGAGCCGACCATGCGCGTGAGCCTGGTCAGGCCTGCTCGACGTCGAACGCCGCCAGGTTGCGCGCCTCCTTGCTGAACTCCACCCCGATCAGGTGGATCGGCTCGCCCCGGGCGCGGTACTTGTCCGCGTAGCCCTTCGCCTTCAGTTGCGCCACCGCCGCGCCCTCGCGCGCCTGCTCCACCACCTTGAGCTCGAACAGGTAGACGTTGTCGTTGAAACGGACGGCCATGTCCAGACGGCCGCGGCTGCTGCTGTCCTCTACGGTGACGTCCAGGCCCAGCCCCGCGAAGTACGAATAGAACACGCTCGCGTAGAAGCCCTCGTAGCTTGCGATGTCGTTGTTCGTGTACCACTGGTGGGGGATGCTCGCGAAGAACGACTCGAACAAGCGCCGCAGTTCCGCGAAGTCGTTGGCCAGCAGCAGGTCGTAGAGCCGCGCGCTGTGCGCGGCCCGCCGGGACGCGTCCCCCGTCATCCGGTTCAGCAGGCTCCGGTTCAGGCTCTGCCGCACCTCCCGGTTCGGATACCCCAGCCGGTAGAACATCTCTCCGCCCCGCGGCTCGGGGCGCTCGATGGTCAGGTAGCCGGTCTGGAACAGCAGCGCCTCGGTCGGCATGTCGTCGACGTCGAAGGTCGACAACAGCTCGGCCGTGCTCACCATGCCGTCCAGCGCCAGCGAGCTCACCCGGCGGCTGAACAGCGTGTCCACCAGAAAGGTGGGCGTGCCGGTCTCGAACCAGTGGGCGGCGAACTCGCGCGTGTCGAACAACAGCAGGATGTCGAACGGGTTGTAGACCCTCTCGTCGCCGCGCCAACTGTACCCGTTGTACCAATCCCGGACCTGGGCCCGTTCCAGGCCGTCCAGCTCGGGCGCGAAGACCGTGTCCAGATCCGCGTCCGTATAGCCGCAGATGGCCGAGTACCCCGGATTCAGGGTGATGTCCCTGAGGTTGTTGAGTCCGGAGAACAGGCTGACCTTGGAGAACTTGCTGACCCCCGTAATGAAGCTGAACCGAATGTGCGCGTCGCTGTCCTTGACGACCGCGTAGACGCTGCGCAGGAAGTCGCGGTTCGCGCGCGCCACCTCCGGTTCTTCCAGCGCGTCCAGAATCGGCTTGTCGTACTCGTCCACCAGTACCGCGACAGGTTGCCCGGACCGCCGATGCAACGCTTCCAGCAGGGATGCGAAACGCCCGGGCGCGGTGTCGTAGTCGATCACCACCTCCGCCCTGCGTTCCGCCGCAGCCAGTTGCTCCTTGAAGTTCAACGCCAGGTGGCCCGGCTCCTTGAACAGGCCGCTGCCGAAGCTGAGGCGAAGCACGGGATGCCGTACCGACCAGTCCCACCGGTCGTGGATGGCCAAGCCCTCGAACAGCGGCTCGTTGCCCTCGAACAGCTCCTTCAGCGTGTCGAGGAACAGGCTCTTGCCGAAGCGCCGCGGGCGCGACAGGAAGTAGTGTTCGCCCTCGTCCAGCAACCGCCGGATGTAAGGAGTCTTGTCGACGTAATAGCAGTTGTCGGCGCGAACTTTGCTGAAGGTCTGCAAGCCGATGGGCAATCTTCGTCGAGTCATGTAAACGCACACCGCCCGGGCGGCGCCGTCAGCGCGCGACGTACGGCGGCCCGATCAGCAGCGCCGGATCCGCGTCGGTCTTCGGCACCAGCTTCTGCGTGCGCCCGTGCTGGTTGTCGCCGCCGTAGAGGTTCCCCTCCGAATCGACCGAGATGGTGTGCACCTCGAGGAACCCGGTGGGCCCGTCGTTGGAGACGTTCCAGGTGTAGAGGCGGTTGCCGTCGAAGTCGAGCTTCACCATCTTGAGCGGGAGCAGGTCCGAGACCCACAGGTGGTCCTCGTCGACGATGAGATCGAGCGGCAGGCCGAAGCCCGACCACGTGGCGAGGTGATCCACCTCGGGGTGGTACTCGCCGGACGCCGCGCTGGAGATGCGGAACTTCTGCACGCGGCCGTTGGCCCGGTCGAGCGCGAAGATCAGGCCGTCGGGTCCCACGCCCAGCGCGTGAATTCCGTTGAACCGGCCTGGTTCCGTGCCGAACCCGCCGAACTCGGACTGGTAGCGGCCCTCGGCGTCCAGGATGATGATGCGGTGGTTGTCGAGCCCGTCCGCCACGAGCACCCGCCCGTCGGGAAGGAACGCCACGTCCTGCGGCCGGCCGAAGTGCGTCTCGTCGCTGCCGCCGACGTTCTTCTCGCCCAGCGTCATCAGCAGCTCGCTGCCGTCGTTGGAGAGGACGAAGATCTGGTGGCGGCTCTCGTTGATCACCCAGACCCGGCGTTCCGGGTCGTAGGGGCTGATGCGGATGCGGTGCGGCCCCGGGCCGTCGGACTCGTCGCACAGGTGGTCCCACTGGTCCCAGACCTCGATCAGGTTGCCGTCGCCGTCGACGATCATGAGGCAGTTCTGCCAGGTCCGCAGCTCGGCGTCGCGCAAGGCGTTGATGCCGATCGAGCCGACCCAGCCGGCGAACTCCGGAGGCACCGGATCGGGCAGGCGCGTCTCGCCCCGCTGCGAGATGAAGATGCGGTCCGGCGACTCGGCGAACACGCCGGAGTTGCCGCCGAACGCGAAGCCCTCGCCGGCGAACGGCTTGTGCCAGCCCTCGACCACGTCGTAGGGACTGGGTCCGATGGGGCCCGGATCCTGCGCGGCGGCCGACCCGGCGAGCAAACCCGCCAGCAGGAGCGCGACTGTCACAGTGAAGTACCGCATGATCTGGAACCTCCAGACGGCGCGCCGCCAACCGGGCCTGCCGTTCATCTCGAAACTCCGTGTCCGTGCCGCGTAGGCTTCCACGCCGCCGAGTATACAAGCCGTCCGTCGGCGAATGCGGCTCGGGCCGCGCAGCGCCCGTTGCGCCCGCGCTGTGGTAGGGTTCCCGCGCCGCCGTGATTCAGACCCAGGCCGCTCTGGCCGATCTCGCCGCTCGCATCGCCGCCCCCGACCGCGCAGGCGTGGACACCGAAGCCGACAGCCTGCACTGCTACCACGAGAAGGTCTGCCTGGTGCAGATCGGACTCCCCGACGCCGACGAGCTCGTCGACCCGCTCGCCGATCTCGACATGGCCCCGTTGCTGGACGCGCTGGCCGGAACCGAGCTGGTGATGCACGGCGCCGACTTCGACTTGCGCATGCTGTATCGCCTGGGCTTGGGAACTCCTTCGAAGGTGTTCGACACCATGATCGCCGCCCGGCTCGGCGGCGCCGCCCGCTACGGCTACGCCGCGCTGGTCGCGGAGCACTTCGACGTGACCCTGCCCAAGGGTCAGCAGAAGGCGAACTGGGCGCGACGGCCGCTGGGGCCCGCCCTGGCCCGCTACGCCCGAAACGACACGCACTACCTCCTGCCCCTCGCCGAACGGCTCGAGCGCCGGCTGACCGAGCTGGGTCGTCTGGAGTGGCTGGAGCAGGCGTGCCGGCGCGCGGTCGACGCCGCCCGGGTCACCCGCTCGCGGGATCCCGAGACCGAGTGGCGTGTGCGCGGCAGCCACGCGCTCGGGGCCCGGGCCAACGCCGTGCTGCGCGCGCTGTGGCGCTGGCGCGAGAACGAGGCGCGGAGCATCGACCGCCCGCCGTTCCATATCCTGTCCAACCCGGCTCTGGTCGACGCCGCTCTCCGCCTCGACCGCGGCGAGACTGCGCCGCCACGGCACCTGCGGGGGGCGCGCCGGACGCGATTCTCGCAAGCCGCCGACGAGGCCCTGACTCTCGACGAGGCGGAGTGGCCCAAGCGTCCTGCCGTCAAGGCGCGCACGCGCTTCACGAAGACGCAGGAGAAGCGCGTCACCGCGTTGAAGCGGCGGCGGGACCGGGCGGCAAAGGAGCTGGCCATCGACGCCGAGCTGATCGCGCCCCGGGCCGCGCTCGAACGCATCGCCGTGGAGCAGGACGACGGACTGGCCGCTCTGCTGCCGTGGCAACAATCGCTGCTCGGGCGCGCGGATTGAGGCCGTTCACTCGCCCGGAACGCCATGACCACGTTGTACGTGGCCGAGTTCTTCGGCCGCGTGTTCATCTGGGCCGGTGAACGGACCTGCGCCGTGCGGCCGGCCGCTTCATGAGGACACGACGGCACGAGCCCGCGTCACGAAATCGCGGGCCGCCTGCAGGTCCTCGCGGGCGCCTTCGTCGTCGACCACGAACGCCGGGGCGTGGTCGGCCTCCTCGCGGAACTTCTGCAGCCTGGCGATGAGACCGGAGGTCGCCGGCTCGAATCGACCCGTCCGGACGAAGTGCAGGTTGAAGAGATGTTGTGCTCCCCGGTGCGTGCGGGGCTCGAAACCCTCCGCGTACAACTGTGCGCGCACTGCATGGAAGACCGCGACGTACATGCGCCCGACCGCGATGCGCGGCAGTCCGTCGGCAAGCAGCGCTTCCGCGGCGCGCAATTCCTCATCGGCCAGATCGAGCTCGGTACTGGCGCTCTCGTTGCGACCCTCGCCGGTCACAGGGGCAGTCCCTCCCGCTGGATGTCCATCACGAACAGCCGCTCCTGCGCGCGCCAGCGTTCGAAAGTCTCCCGGTCGAGGACCGTTGGAGACAGCAGCACGTCGTGCTCCAGCCCGATGCTCGAGGCAAGGTCGATGACGTCCCGCTTCGTCCGCCCGTCGACCGCCTGCAGCACGACCGCGACGTCGACATCGGAGTCCTCGCGCATCTCGCCGCGCGCGCACGACCCGAACAACCGCACGTCCACGACCGCATCCGCATAGCGCTCGCGCAGGGCGCCGGCGAACCGATGCGCTGCGCGACGTGGCAGTCCGTCCATGATCTTGCGTTTCGCCCAACGGAAGTTGTTCGGATCGTAGTGCGTTCCCGACCGAAGCTCCAGGCGTCCTGGCCCGGAGCTTGCGCCGCAACGAAGCGAAGTGCCGGGGCGCAAGGTCATGGAGCGGGGGGTGGGCCGAAACGCCGAGCAGCGGGGCGGTTTCGGGGCGCTATACAATGGGCAGCCTGAGCCGCAAACCAACCGATTCGCGGAGACTTCCCATGAACCGACAGCGTGCGCTTAGTTCACTGTCCGCAGTCGCTATCGCAACCGGCCTGCTCTTCCTCTCGCTCCCGTCCGCGACCCAGGCGCAACCGCCCATCGTGCAGCCGGGCGCGCCCGGCTGCACGATGGGCGGTTGCGCCTGGGTCGCGGACGGGAGCGAGAGGAAGAGCAGGCCGGTTGCGATAGCGACTGCGGACAGTGAACTAAGCGCACGCTGTCGGTTCATGGGAAGTCTCCGCGAATCGGTTGGTTTGCGGCTCAGGCTGCCCATTGTATAGCGCCCCGAAACCGCCCCGCTGCTCGGCGTTTCGGCCCACCCCCCGCTCCATGACCTTGCGCCCCGGCACTTCGCTTCGTTGCGGCGCAAGCTCCGGGCCAGGACGCCTGGAGCTTCGGTCGGGAACGCACTACGATCCGAACAACTTCCGTTGGGCGAAACGCAAGATCATGGACGGACTGCCACGTCGCGCAGCGCATCGGTTCGCCGGCGCCCTGCGCGAGCGCTATGCGGATGCGGTCGTGGACGTGCGGTTGTTCGGGTCGTGCGCGCGCGGCGAGATGCGCGAGGACTCCGATGTCGACGTCGCGGTCGTGCTGCAGGCGGTCGACGGGCGGACGAAGCGGGACGTCATCGACCTTGCCTCGAGCATCGGGCTGGAGCACGACGTGCTGCTGTCTCCAACGGTCCTCGACCGGGAGACTTTCGAACGCTGGCGCGCGCAGGAGCGGCTGTTCGTGATGGACATCCAGCGGGAGGGACTGCCCCTGTGACCGGCGAGGGTCGCAACGAGAGCGCCAGTACCGAGCTCGATCTGGCCGATGAGGAATTGCGCGCCGCGGAAGCGCTGCTTGCCGACGGACTGCCGCGCATCGCGGTCGGGCGCATGTACGTCGCGGTCTTCCATGCAGTGCGCGCACAGTTGTACGCGGAGGGTTTCGAGCCCCGCACGCACCGGGGAGCACAACATCTCTTCAACCTGCACTTCGTCCGGACGGGTCGATTCGAGCCGGCGACCTCCGGTCTCATCGCCAGGCTGCAGAAGTTCCGCGAGGAGGCCGACCACGCCCCGGCGTTCGTGGTCGACGACGAAGGCGCCCGCGAGGACCTGCAGGCGGCCCGCGATTTCGTGACGCGGGCTCGTGCCGTCGTGTCCTCATGAAGCGGCCGGCCGCACGGCGCAGGTCCGTTCACCGGCCCAGATGAACACGCGGCCGAAGAACTCGGCCACGTACAACGTGGTCATGGCGTTCCGGGCGAGTGAACGGCCTCAATCCGCGCGCCCGAGCAGCGATTGTTGCCACGGCAGCAGAGCGGCCAGTCCGTCGTCCTGCTCCACGGCGATGCGTTCGAGCGCGGCCCGGGGCGCGATCAGCTCGGCGTCGATGGCCAGCTCCTTTGCCGCCCGGTCCCGCCGCCGCTTCAACGCGGTGACGCGCTTCTCCTGCGTCTTCGTGAAGCGCGTGCGCGCCTTGACGGCAGGACGCTTGGGCCACTCCGCCTCGTCGAGAGTCAGGGCCTCGTCGGCGGCTTGCGAGAATCGCGTCCGGCGCGCCCCCCGCAGGTGCCGTGGCGGCGCAGTCTCGCCGCGGTCGAGGCGGAGAGCGGCGTCGACCAGAGCCGGGTTGGACAGGATATGGAACGGCGGGCGGTCGATGCTCCGCGCCTCGTTCTCGCGCCAGCGCCACAGCGCGCGCAGCACGGCGTTGGCCCGGGCCCCGAGCGCGTGGCTGCCGCGCACACGCCACTCGGTCTCGGGATCCCGCGAGCGGGTGACCCGGGCGGCGTCGACCGCGCGCCGGCACGCCTGCTCCAGCCACTCCAGACGACCCAGCTCGGTCAGCCGGCGCTCGAGCCGTTCGGCGAGGGGCAGGAGGTAGTGCGTGTCGTTTCGGGCGTAGCGGGCCAGGGCGGGCCCCAGCGGCCGTCGCGCCCAGTTCGCCTTCTGCTGACCCTTGGGCAGGGTCACGTCGAAGTGCTCCGCGACCAGCGCGGCGTAGCCGTAGCGGGCGGCGCCGCCGAGCCGGGCGGCGATCATGGTGTCGAACACCTTCGAAGGAGTTCCCAAGCCCAGGCGATACAGCATGCGCAAGTCGAAGTCGGCGCCGTGCATCACCAGCTCGGTTCCGGCCAGCGCGTCCAGCAACGGGGCCATGTCGAGATCGGCGAGCGGGTCGACGAGCTCGTCGGCGTCGGGGAGTCCGATCTGCACCAGGCAGACCTTCTCGTGGTAGCAGTGCAGGCTGTCGGCTTCGGTGTCCACGCCTGCGCGGTCGGGGGCGGCGATGCGAGCGGCGAGATCGGCCAGAGCGGCCTGGGTCTGAATCACGGCGGCGCGGGAACCCTACCACAGCGCGGGCGCAACGGGCGCTGCGCGGCCCGAGCCGCATTCGCCGACGGACGGCTTGTATACTCGGCGGCGTGGAAGCCTACGCGGCACGGACACGGAGTTTCGAGATGAACGGCAGGCCCGGTTGGCGGCGCGCCGTCTGGAGGTTCCAGATCATGCGGTACTTCACTGTGACAGTCGCGCTCCTGCTGGCGGGTTTGCTCGCCGGGTCGGCCGCCGCGCAGGATCCGGGCCCCATCGGACCCAGTCCCTACGACGTGGTCGAGGGCTGGCACAAGCCGTTCGCCGGCGAGGGCTTCGCGTTCGGCGGCAACTCCGGCGTGTTCGCCGAGTCGCCGGACCGCATCTTCATCTCGCAGCGGGGCGAGACGCGCCTGCCCGATCCGGTGCCTCCGGAGTTCGCCGGCTGGGTCGGCTCGATCGGCATCAACGCCTTGCGCGACGCCGAGCTGCGGACCTGGCAGAACTGCCTCATGATCGTCGACGGCGACGGCAACCTGATCGAGGTCTGGGACCAGTGGGACCACCTGTGCGACGAGTCCGACGGCCCGGGGCCGCACCGCATCCGCATCAGCCCCTACGACCCGGAACGCCGGGTCTGGGTGATCAACGAGAGCCGCCACCAGATCTTCGTCCTCTCCAACGACGGCAGCGAGCTGCTGATGACGCTGGGCGAGAAGAACGTCGGCGGCAGCGACGAGACGCACTTCGGCCGGCCGCAGGACGTGGCGTTCCTTCCCGACGGGCGGGTGCTCGTGGCGGACGGGCTCGACAACCACCGCATCATCATCCTGGACGCCGAGGGCCGCTACCAGTCCGAGTTCGGCGGGTTCGGCACGGAACCAGGCCGGTTCAACGGAATTCACGCGCTGGGCGTGGGACCCGACGGCCTGATCTTCGCGCTCGACCGGGCCAACGGCCGCGTGCAGAAGTTCCGCATCTCCAGCGCGGCGTCCGGCGAGTACCACCCCGAGGTGGATCACCTCGCCACGTGGTCGGGCTTCGGCCTGCCGCTCGATCTCATCGTCGACGAGGACCACCTGTGGGTCTCGGACCTGCTCCCGCTCAAGATGGTGAAGCTCGACTTCGACGGCAACCGCCTCTACACCTGGAACGTCTCCAACGACGGGCCCACCGGGTTCCTCGAGGTGCACACCATCTCGGTCGATTCGGAGGGGAACCTCTACGGCGGCGACAACCAGCACGGGCGCACGCAGAAGCTGGTGCCGAAGACCGACGCGGATCCGGCGCTGCTGATCGGGCCGCCGTACGTCGCGCGCTGACGGCGCCGCCCGGGCGGTGTGCGTTTACATGACTCGACGAAGATTGCCCATCGGCTTGCAGACCTTCAGCAAAGTTCGCGCCGACAACTGCTATTACGTCGACAAGACTCCTTACATCCGGCGGTTGCTGGACGAGGGCGAACACTACTTCCTGTCGCGCCCGCGGCGCTTCGGCAAGAGCCTGTTCCTCGACACGCTGAAGGAGCTGTTCGAGGGCAACGAGCCGCTGTTCGAGGGCTTGGCCATCCACGACCGGTGGGACTGGTCGGTACGGCATCCCGTGCTTCGCCTCAGCTTCGGCAGCGGCCTGTTCAAGGAGCCGGGCCACCTGGCGTTGAACTTCAAGGAGCAACTGGCTGCGGCGGAACGCAGGGCGGAGGTGGTGATCGACTACGACACCGCGCCCGGGCGTTTCGCATCCCTGCTGGAAGCGTTGCATCGGCGGTCCGGGCAACCTGTCGCGGTACTGGTGGACGAGTACGACAAGCCGATTCTGGACGCGCTGGAAGAACCGGAGGTGGCGCGCGCGAACCGCGACTTCCTGCGCAGCGTCTACGCGGTCGTCAAGGACAGCGACGCGCACATTCGGTTCAGCTTCATTACGGGGGTCAGCAAGTTCTCCAAGGTCAGCCTGTTCTCCGGACTCAACAACCTCAGGGACATCACCCTGAATCCGGGGTACTCGGCCATCTGCGGCTATACGGACGCGGATCTGGACACGGTCTTCGCGCCCGAGCTGGACGGCCTGGAACGGGCCCAGGTCCGGGATTGGTACAACGGGTACAGTTGGCGCGGCGACGAGAGGGTCTACAACCCGTTCGACATCCTGCTGTTGTTCGACACGCGCGAGTTCGCCGCCCACTGGTTCGAGACCGGCACGCCCACCTTTCTGGTGGACACGCTGTTCAGCCGCCGGGTGAGCTCGCTGGCGCTGGACGGCATGGTGAGCACGGCCGAGCTGTTGTCGACCTTCGACGTCGACGACATGCCGACCGAGGCGCTGCTGTTCCAGACCGGCTACCTGACCATCGAGCGCCCCGAGCCGCGGGGCGGAGAGATGTTCTACCGGCTGGGGTATCCGAACCGGGAGGTGCGGCAGAGCCTGAACCGGAGCCTGCTGAACCGGATGACGGGGGACGCGTCCCGGCGGGCCGCGCACAGCGCGCGGCTCTACGACCTGCTGCTGGCCAACGACTTCGCGGAACTGCGGCGCTTGTTCGAGTCGTTCTTCGCGAGCATCCCCCACCAGTGGTACACGAACAACGACATCGCAAGCTACGAGGGCTTCTACGCGAGCGTGTTCTATTCGTACTTCGCGGGGCTGGGCCTGGACGTCACCGTAGAGGACAGCAGCAGCCGCGGCCGTCTGGACATGGCCGTCCGTTTCAACGACAACGTCTACCTGTTCGAGCTCAAGGTGGTGGAGCAGGCGCGCGAGGGCGCGGCGGTGGCGCAACTGAAGGCGAAGGGCTACGCGGACAAGTACCGCGCCCGGGGCGAGCCGATCCACCTGATCGGGGTGGAGTTCAGCAAGGAGGCGCGCAACCTGGCGGCGTTCGACGTCGAGCAGGCCTGACCAGGCTCACGCGCATGGTCGGCTCGGATGTCCGGCTCAGAGCCTGCCCAGCAGGATCAGCAGCATCCGGCGCAGCGGCTCCGCGGCGCCCCAGAGGAGTTGATCGCCGACCGTGAAACAGGTGAGGTAGTCCTCGCCGAACGTCGTCTTGCGGATGCGGCCCACCGGCACGTGCAGGCGGCCTGAGACGGCGGCCGGCGTCAGGCGTTCGTATGTCGCCTCCCGCTCGTTCGGCACCACCTCCACCCAGTCGTTGGCGCCGGCGATGGCGGTCTCGACGTCCGCGATGGGAACGTCGGCGGTCAGCTTGACGGTCAGCGCCTGGCTGTGACACCGCATGGCGCCGATGCGGACGCACTGCCCGTCGATGGGAATGAACCGGCGGCTTCCCAGGATCCTGTTCGCCTCGTTCGCCGCCTTCCACTCCTCCCGCGACTGGCCGTTGTGCATGGGACCGCCGATCCACGGGATCAGGCTCCCGGCAAGCGGCACGCCGAAGTGCTCGGTGGGCAGTCCGCCGTTCGTCATGCGTCGGGTGACGAGTCGGTCGAGCTCCAGCGCGGTCTGGCCCGGCGCCCGACAGTCCGCCAGGTCGCCCATCTGGCGGACGAGCTCGATCATGTGCCTGGCGCCGGCGCCCGAGGCGGACTGGTAGGTCATGCAGGTCATCCACTCGACCCAGCCGCGGTCGAACAGCCCCTGCAGGCCCATCAGCATGAGGCTGACGGTGCAGTTGCCCCCGATGAAGTCCTTCGTGCCGGCGTCGAGCGCCTCGTCGATGACGCGGCGGTTGACCGGGTCGAGAATGACGACGCTCGTGTCGTTCATGCGGAGCGCCGACGCCGCGTCGATCCAGTAGCCTTCCCAGCCGCCCTCCCGCAGGGCGCCGTGGACCGACTTCGTGTAGTCGCCGCCCTGGCACGTGACCACGATGTCGGCTTCCGCGAGGGCCCGCACGTCGTGGGCGTCGCCCAGCGGCTCGCCGCCCCCGATCTCGGGACCTCGCTGACCTGCCTGGGAGGTGGAGAAGAACAGCGGGTCGCAGCCGCCGAAGTCGCCCTCGGACTGCATGCGGTCGATCAGCACCGAGCCGACCATGCCGCGCCAGCCGACGAAGCCCACGGTCTTCATGGCAGCCGCCCGACCCGCATGCCGGCCTGCACCCGCGCGCAGCCGGCTTCGCGGTTGGTCGGCGGTCGTCAAGCTGGCGGCGTGCATGGTCGCTGGTCCTTTCTCCGGAGTACCCCGGAACCAGACATGATAGCAGGCGGTATCGGCCGGCCGTCAGGGGCTGGTGGGACGCGTCGTCGCCGACGCCGTGTAGATGAAGTCGCCGAACTCGGAGGCGTCGTCGTTTGCCGCGTTGGCCGCCGCGTGGAAAGTGACGGATGTCGTGGCGGCAGGCGGGCGCCACTCGATGGTCCAGGAGGTCGCGCCCGGGCCGGTGAGCGCGGTTCCAGGCTCGGTGTGCTGGGCGTAGGTCACCCCGTTCGGCCCCGAGACGACCTGCACGCGTCCGTCGCCGGCGAGGCCCTGCAGGGTACCCGCCGGTTCGCCGGCGTTGTTGCCTTCGCTCACGCGTGCCGCCAACTGGAATCCGGCGCGTCCCATCCCGGAGCGTTCCAGAGAGACCGTGATGCGGTAGGTCGCCGCCGGGTCGAACGTCTCCGGCAACCCGTCGAGCTCCAGCGAGCCGCCTGGATCGTCGAGGTCGTTCTCGAAATGGCAGGCGTGGCAGGTGTCGCCGCCGAAGCCGCCGGTGTGGGCCGCTGGAGGGCCGTCCAGGTAGGCGGCCTTCGGCGTGGGAGCGGCTGCAGCCAGCAGCGCCGCCGCCAGAGCTCCGGCACAGGCGGCGGTGCGCCGGGCACGCGGCTCGGCGATTCCGCCTTCCGTTGCCATGGCGCAAGATGATGCGGTGTTCGACTGCATTCGTGTCAATGTGTCACATCCCGTGCCCGTGCACACCATGTCGTGTGTATGGGCGGCGCGGTGACCGTGCCAGCGCAGTGCCAACCCGTGCTAACCCGCCAGACCCAGGATCCGGGCCATCTGCACCGACGCGAGTCCGAAGATGACGAGCACCACGACCGCGCCGATCACGTTGGCGGCCCGCGAGTTGCGGTACCTGCCCATGATGCCGCTGCGGTTCGCGACGATGAGCAGCAGAATCGGGGTCAGCGGCAGCAGGATCGCGTTGCCGGCCTGGGCGAGCAGGATGATCTGGTACGGCGAGGCCCCCAGGAAGATCCCGCAGAACATGCCGGTCAGCAGCACGAAGCCCCAGAGCAGGCGGAAGCGCGGGCTCCTGAGGTCCGAGCCCCAGCCCAGCGCACCGCCGGCGGCGTAGGCGGCGGCGAGCGGTGCGGTGATCGCCGAGGTCACGCCGGCGGAGAAGAGTCCGATGCCGAAGAATACCGGCGCCGCGCGCCCGAGCAGGGGCTCGAGGCGTGCCGCCACCGTTGCGGCGTCGGCGGCGTCCGCGCCCTGCCCGAGCAGGGGCGAGGCGGCGATTACCACCGCCGCCGTGATCAGGCCCCCGAGCGCGACCGAGAACAGGGTGTCTTGCCGGCACTCGCGGATGTTCTGCTCGTTCCTGTCCGCGTCCGGCCAGCGCTCGAGGACGGCACTGGCATGGAGGAAGAGGTTGTAGGGGATGACGGTGGTCCCTATGAGCGCCAGTACGGTGAGCAGCGCTCCCTGCGGTACCCGCGGCACCAGCAGCCCCGAGAGGAGGTCGCTCGGACTCGGGGCGCTGAGGACGGCCACCAGGAAGAAGACCACGCTCATCAGTCCCACGAGGGCGACCAGCGCGTTCTGGATCGTCTTGTAGGTGCCGGTCATCAACAGGGCGCCGGCCACCCCGCCGACCAGCGCCACCAGAAGTCCCTGCGGCAGTCCGGTGAGCAGGCTGAGGCCGAGCGACGCGCCGAGCAGGTTGCCGGTCTGGAAGGCGGCGTTGCCGATCAGGATGCTCGCTGCGATGAGGCCCAGCGCACCCGTACGGATCAGCGGATTGCCGAGGCTGTCGCGTATGGCC
Source organism: Acidobacteriota bacterium (assembly GCA_011523485.1). Next base: position 3,024 of record WTGR01000102.1, on the reverse strand, counting down.
TCCGCGAGTCCCCGCCGTCCGGCCAGCCCGACGCGCGCCGCCATGTCCTGCAGGATGGCGGTGGTCACCACCGAGAAGAGCACTGCCCAGAGCAGGGCGGTCCCGTACCCGGCGCCGGCCCGGCTCGCCGTGACGATGGTGCCGGGTCCGATGAAGGCGGCGGCAACCAGGAACCCCGGCCCGGCGCGGAAGCGACGCATCGTGCAGATCCTACTTCGTCGCCGCGTAGGCGATCACCGGCGGGTTGGCGAGGAAGTCGTCCCAGAAGGGGTTGTTCCGCTCGCCGGGTTCCAGCGAGACGCCGAGCCAGCGGAAGTCGCGGAACCCGGTCTCCCGGAAGGCGTCGTCGTAGGTCTCGGGCTTCAGGAAGAAGTTGTGGAACTCGAACTGCCCGCCGTCCGGGTTGGTGAACCGGTAGTGAATGGGGTCGCCTTCTTTCGGCGCCGACGGCGGGCCCGTCTTTTCGAGGCCGTACTGACGCCACGAGACGGTTCCCCGCGGCGGGCGCAGGACGTTGTCGTTGAAGCCGACGATCCGGCCGCCGGGCCGCAGCGCGTCGTGGCAGACGCGCAGGAAGCGGAGCAGCTTCGCCGGGGTCCCGGCGTAGTGCAGCAGGTACATGGCCACGACCAGGTCCACCGCGCCCGGTTGCGGCTCGAAGTCGGCGACGTCCCGGCAGAGAAACGAGCAGCCGAGCGGGTCGCGCGCTTCCTCCCGCTCGGCCAGGCGGACCATCTCCGCCGAGACATCGATCCCCGTCACACCGGCTGCACCGGCCCTCTTGAGCAGGCGGGTATAGAAGCCCGCGCCGCAGGCGAGATCCAGCAGCGTCAGCCCGCGGACGTCTCCCAGTGCCTCGAACAGCGTGTAGCGCTCGATGGCCCTCCGGAAGGGGAGCTGCTTCGAGTCCCGGTACGCCTCGGCGATCGCGTCGTACTGGGCCATGCGTCGACTACGGCTCCGCCCGCAGGTCGTCGGCGGTGTCAGTGGACGACGGTGCCTTGTTCGTAGCCATGTCGTTCTGCTTCCACGCTGCATCCTGAGCGTAGCATGGCGGCGCCTCTGGTCGGTCTTCCAGCACCGTCGCGAACGGCTGCCGGCGGGCGACGCGGGCACCGGCAGGACCCGCGCGTCGTGGGTCGCGCCCCACGCGTTACTGCAAGGAGTACCTCAACCGCACCGAGGCGCTGTGGGGCGTGGTGACCAACGGCGCCAGGTTGCGGCTGCTGCGCGACAGCACCTACATCCGGCGGCAGGCGTACATCGAGTCCGACCTTTCGGGGATGCTCGACGAGCAGCGGCTCGAGGACTTCGACGCCCTCTACCGGCTGCTGCACCGATCGCGGCTGCCGGTGGGGGGAGTCTGCGCGGTCGCCGCGGCGCAGACTCCCGGTCAGGATGGGTTGGGGGGTTCGGCGGCATCTGCGCCGCCGGCCGACGATCTACGCGCTACGGCACGCGCGCGCGGCCGATGTTGTTCGTGTCCGTGCCGAACCAGATCTCGCGCGCCGGCGCGTGGTAGTACATGTGGCGCACGGTCCCGCCGCCGCTCGCGATCTCGGTCGACGCGAAGAACTCCTCGGTGGCCGGGTCGAAGCCGACGAACCGGTTCGGCATCGTCCCCGATTCCACGAAGTAGAGCCGGTCCTCATCGTCCACCGACATGCCGTAGGGACGCGCCGAGGCGCCGCCCGGGACGGCCCATTCCTGCACCTCGCCGGTTTCCGGATCGAAGCGCCCGAGGTTGCCGCCCGCGTAGTCGACGTACCAGAGATGCCCTTCCGAGGTCAGGGCCAGCCGCCGGGGCCGGGCCTCGGCGCGCGGCAGGTCGAACTCCTCGAGCTCCATCGTTTCCGGATCCACGGTCGCGAGCTTGTTGGTGCCGAACTGGCAGAACCAGGCGCGGTTGTTCGCGTCGACCACGATGCCGTACGGACGCCGGCCGCGGCCCTCGATCGGGATGAGCTCGACAGTGCGGGTCCGCGTGCCGAGCTTGCCGACGAAGCTGCCGCCCTGCACCGAGAACCAGATGTCGCCGTTGTGGTCGAAGGTGAGCGTATGCGGATCACGCGCCTCGGGCGTGGGCATCATGATCTTCTCGATGTCGCCGGTCTCGGGATCGAGCCGTCCGATGTGCATCGCCCGGTTGCCCGCGTACCAGACGATTCCGTCGTCGTCGACGATCAGGTTGTGCGGGCCTGTGCCCGGGTCGAGCTCGTAGCGCCGGAAGTCGCCCGTAGCCGGGTCGAGGTAGGCCAGGTAGTTGCCGCGCTGACCCACGAACCAGACCCGCCCCTGGCCGTCCACGTAGGGGTCGCGGGGCCGGGTGTTCTCCCAGGGAACCACCCATTCGGTGATCTCGATGTCCTCGGCCGCGGCCGGAGCGGCGCCGAGCGTGCCCAGAGCCCCCAACGCGACGACGGCCGCCAGCAACGCCGATACTTCTCTTCTCATGGTGGACCTCTCTGTGGAATCCAACGACAACGTCCCAGTCTAGACGACTCTGCCCGGCGACCGCGTGTTTACCGGGTCGGCGCCGAGCGGAGCGGCTTCGAGCACGTCCGCCATGGCCGTAGAATGTCCATGGGTTGGTCGTGCCCGGCGAACAGGCGGCGGGGACGCGCCCCGTCACGGCGGCAGATCGCCGAACGACCAGACACGCCGGTCCGGCCGCACCGTGCCGGGCCGCCGGAAACACGAAGGAGGAAGCGATGCAGGCAGTCCGTCATCCGGCCGCTCTCGCCCTGACGCTCGGCGGGACGCTCTGGCTCGCGACCGGCGCCGCGGTGGATCTGCTGGCGCAACGCGAGGCGCGGGACAACGAGTACGCAGTCAACGACCCGCGCGTCCAGCACCGAACGTACGTGATGGAAGAGACCGGCGAGACCATCCCGTATGCGCTCTTCGTACCGTCCAGCTATGAGCCGGCGACTCCTGCACCGCTGATGGTCTCGTTGCACGGGGCCGGGCGCCAGTACGACTGGCTGATGAACTACGCGGGCTTTCTCGATCTGGCGGAGCACC
>WTGR01000576.1 GCA_011523485.1 Acidobacteriota bacterium | reverse complement strand
CCAGAACATCCGCGAGAAGCGGGGGCTGGCCTACGCGGTCAGCAGCAGCCTGACGTCCTACCGGGACGCCGGCGTGGTGACGGTGTACGTCGGGTGCGACGGCGCGGCGGTCGCCGAGGTCGTGGACCTGGTCGTCGAGGAGCTGCGGGGGCTGAAACGCACCCCCGTGCCGGGCGACGAGCTGCAGCGGGCCAAGGACCACCTGAAGGGAAGTTGCGTGCTGGGGCTCGAGAGCACGACCAGCCGCATGTCGCAGCTCGCGCAGTGCGAGATGTACTTCGGCCGGCAGGTGCCGCTGTCGGAGACCCTGGCCGGGATCGAGCGCGTCACGGCGGACGACGTGCAGCGCGTGGCGAACGACCTGTTTCGGAACGGCGCGCTGGCCGCGACGCTGGTGGGGCCCGTCGCGGGGGAGACGTTGTCGCCGGCGCAGCTCGAGCTTGGGTAAGGGGGGCGGGACCATCGCGGTCGAGGTGACGGTGCTCGGGAGCGGAAGCGCGGGGAACGCGACGCTGGTGTCGCACGCCGGCGTCCGCGTGCTGCTGGATGTCGGGTTCAGCTATCGGGAGGTGTCCCGGCGGCTGGCGGAGATCGACGTCGATCCGGGAATGCTGGACGCCGTCCTGATCACGCACGCGCACGGCGACCACACGCGCGGCTTGCGGGTGATGGCGAAACGCCACCGGCTGCCGGTGTACGCGACGCCCGCCATCCGCGGGGACTGGGGAGGCGACGACCTCGCCGACTGGCGGGTGCTGGCGCCGGGCGCGGCCCTCGACCTGGACGGCCTGCGCTTCATTCCCTTCGCGGTGCCGCACGATGCGGCGGAGACCATGGCCTTTCGGATCGAGACGCCGGAAGGGGCCATCGGATACGCCACCGACGTCGGGTCGCTGCGACCGGTCCTGATCGAGCGCTTTCGCGACTGCCGCCTGCTGGTCATCGAGTCGAATCATGCCGCCGAGCTCCTGCGCGTCAGCCCCTACGCGCGACCCACGCGCGAGCGCATCGCCGGCGACGGCGGCCACCTCTCGAACGAGTCGCTCGCCGCGTTCGTGCGCGACCACCTGGGCGCTGAAGTGCGCTGTCTCGTGCTCGCCCACCTCAGCCGGGTCAACAACCTGCCGGAGCTGGCCGAGATGACCTGCCGGGAGGCTCTGCGAGCGCGCGGCCGGAGCGACGTCGAGGTGGTGGTGGCCCGGCAGGAGCGGGTGACGCCGACCATCGATCTGGGCGCCTGGACGCGACCGGCGACGTCGCCGGCCGGCCCGCTGCGCCAGACCGCGCTTCCGTTCCATGTCTCTTGCGGCGCCGCCGCAGACGCCGGCCGCGGCGAGGTCCGTTCCCGATGATTGCCCGCTACACGCCCCGCGAGATGGGCCGCCTGTGGACCGAGCAGCGCAAGTACGACACGTGGCTGCGCGTCGAGGTGGCCGCCGCCGAGGCGATGGCGGATCACGGGCTGATCCCCCCGGAGGCGGCGCGCGACATCCGCGAGCGCGGGGCGGTCGAGGCGTCGCGCGTGGCGGAGATAGAGGAGACGACGCAGCACGACGTGATCGCGTTCACGACTGCGGTGGCCGAGCACGTCGGACCCTCGGCGCGCTGGCTGCACTTCGGGATGACGTCGTCCGACGTCATCGACACCGCGCACGCGTTGCAGATGCGCGAGGCGTGCGACCTGCTGCTGGCCGATCTGGACCTGCTGGCGGCGGCGGTGCGCGAGCGGGCGGACGAGCACCGCCGCACGCCCATGATCGGCCGGACCCACGGGGTCCACGCCGAGCCGATGACCTTCGGCCTGAAGCTGGCGCTGTGGTTCACGGAGCTGCAGCGCGACCGCGAGCGGCTGGTGCGCGCCCGCGGGACGATCGGCGTCGGGAAGCTCTCCGGCGCGGTCGGGACCTACGCGCACCTGGACCCGGCCGTCGAGCGGGGGGTGTGCGATCGGCTCGGGCTGACCCCGGCCCCGGTCGCCTCGCAGGTCGTGCAGCGCGACCGCCACGCCGAGCTGCTGGGCGCGCTGGCGATCACCGCGGCGTCGCTCGAGAAATTCGCGCTGGAGGTGCGCGGGCTGCAGAAGACCGAGATCGGCGAGGTGGCCGAGCCCTTCGCCAAGGGCCAGAAGGGGTCGTCGGCGATGCCGCACAAGCGCAACCCGATCGGCTGCGAGCAGATCACGGGGCTGGCGCGCCTGGTGCGCACCAACGCGCTGGCCGCCCTCGAGAACGTGGCGCTGTGGCACGAGCGCGACATCTCGCACTCGTCGGTGGAGCGGGTCATCGTGCCCGACAGCTTCTGCGCGCTCGACCACATGGTGCGCCGGTTCACGCGCATCGTGCGCGGCCTGGTCGTCAATCCCGAGCGGATGCGCGAGAACCTCGATCGGTCGCGCGGCGTCGTCTTCTCCGGCACGGTGCTGCTGGCGTTGGCCAGCCGCGGCGTCTCCCGCGAGGACGCCTACCTGCTCGTGCAGCGCAACGCCATGCGTTCGCACGACGAGGGACTCGAATTCAAGGCGTTGCTGCTGGCCGATCCCGAGGTGACCGCGGTGCTCGGGGAGGAGGAGATCGAGCGCGCGTTCGACCTGGACGTGCAGCTTCGCCACGTGGATGCGATCATGGACCGTGCGCTGGCCGCGGCGGCGGCGGAGGTGTCGTGAAGGCGAAGGTCTACGTCACGCTGAAGCCCTCGATCCTGGACCCGCAGGGCAAGACCGTTGCCGGCGCCCTGCATGCGCTGGGCTACGACGCGGTTCGCGACGTGCGGCAGGGGAAGTACTTCGAGCTGGACATCGACGCGGAGACGGCACAGCAGGCGCGGTCGCTCGCCCGCGAGATGGCCGACCGGCTGCTGGCGAACCCGGTGATCGAGAGCTATCGGGTGGAGGTCGGCCAGGAGTCTGCGCCGTAGAAACGGGGCAGACTCGCGGTGAGGCACGGTTGGGCGGCAGTCGGAGCCGCGGGCGGCGGATGTCCGGCGAGTCGGGCGGTTGCGGTCGTGCGGCGGCGCGGGATTTGGACGGGCCGCGTTCCGACCGGAAGAGGGCGGACACGAGGATGAAGTTCGCGGTGGTGGTCTTTCCGGGATCGAACTGCGACCACGACGCGCATCACGCGCTGGCGGGTGTCCTGGGCCGGCAGGCCGATCTCGTCTGGCACAAGGACACCGGTCTCGGCGGCGCGGACGCGGTGGTCCTGCCGGGCGGGTTCTCGTACGGCGACTACCTGCGGTGCGGGGCCATCGCCCGCTTCTCGCCGATCATGGCCCGCGTGACGGAGTTCGCCGCCGCCGGCGGGCCGGTCATCGGCATCTGCAACGGCTTCCAGGTGCTGCTGGAGGCCGGGTTGCTGCCCGGCGGGATGCGGCGGAACCGCGATCTGAAGTTCATCTGCGAGCACGTGCACCTGCGCGTGGAAGCCGCCGACACGCCGTTCACCCGGAACGCGGCGGCCGGCCGGGTGCTGCGGATGCCGATCGCCCACGGCGAGGGGAACTACTACGCGGATCCGGCGACCCTGCAGGCGCTTGCCGACAACCGGCAGGTGGTCTTTCGCTACACCGCGCCGGACGGGTCCCTTGGCGACCGCTGGAACGTCAACGGGTCCACGGACGCGATCGCGGGCATCTGCAACCGCGGGCGCAACGTGGTCGGCCTGATGCCGCATCCCGAGCGGGCGTGCGAGGCGGCGGTCGGGAGCACCGACGGCCGCGTGGTGTTCGAGTCGGTTCTGACCGCGCTGGCGTCGCGCGAGCCGGTCGCGGAGGCGAGCTGATGGCTGACGCGGGTCCCGCAACGCGGCGGCGTCTCGGGCGGATCTTCATCGGCATCGGTGTGCTGATGCTCGCGGCGGCGGCGGTGTTCGGCGCCGGCGCCGTCCCGCTGCCGCCCCCCGGCGGGGTCATCGTGGCCGGCGTGCTGGCCCTGGCCGGGGCCGTGATGGCCACCTTCGGCGGCGTGCTGCTGGTGGGAGCCCGTTCGTGATCGACCCGGAGACCATCGCGGCGCACGGGCTGACGACCGACGAGTACGAGCGGATCGTCGTCATTCTGGGGCGCGACCCCAACCTGCTGGAGCTGGGCATCTTCTCGGTGATGTGGTCCGAGCACTGCAGCTACAAGAGCTCGCGCATCCACCTGCGGAACCTGCCGACCGCGGGCGCGCGCGTGCTGCAGGGGCCGGGCGAGAACGCCGGCGTCCTCGACATCGGCGACGGCCTGGCCGCCGTGTTCAAGATCGAATCGCACAACCACCCGTCGTTCATCGAGCCGTACCAGGGCGCCGCGACCGGCGTGGGCGGCATCATCCGGGACATCTTCACGATGGGGGCCCGGCCCATCGCCCTGCTCGATTCGCTGCGCTTCGGGCCGCTGGAATCCCCCGCGACCCGGCGGCTGCTGGAGGGCGTCGTGGCCGGGATCGCCGGCTACGGCAACAGCATCGGCATTCCGACCGTCGGCGGCGAGGTCGCCTTCGACGAGACCTACGCCGGCAACCCGCTCGTCAACGTCTTCTGCCTGGGCATCGCGCCGGCCGACGGCGTCATCCGGGGGCGCGCGGAGGGGGCCGGCAACGCGGTCTACTACGTCGGCGCGAAGACCGGCCGCGACGGCATCCACGGCGCGACGATGGCGTCGGCCGAGTTCGACGACGCCTCGGCGGAGAAACGCCCCAACGTGCAGGTGGGCGATCCGTTCATGGAGAAGCTCCTGCTCGAGGCGTGCCTGGAGGTCCTGCGGACGGACGCGCTGGTGGGACTGCAGGACATGGGGGCGGCCGGTCTGACCTGCTCGTCGTGCGAGATGGGCGCCCGCGGCGGGGCCGGCATCGACATCGACGTCGCCCGCGTGCCGCAGCGCGAGGCGGGCATGACGCCGTACGAGATCATGCTGTCCGAGTCGCAGGAGCGCATGCTGTTCATCGTGCGGCAGGGACGCGAGGCGGAGGTCGACCGGGTTTTCGAGAAGTGGGATCTGCACGCCGTGCGGATCGGCGAGGTGACCGGCGACGGCCTGCTGCGCGTGCGCAACGGCGGAAAGACGGTGGCGGAGATTCCGAACCGGCCGCTGGCCGACGAGGCGCCGCTCTACGACCGGCCGTACCGCGAGCCGGCGGACCTGGCCGCGCGGCAGTCGCTCGACCTGTCGGTGCTGGAGCTCCCCGGTCCCCCGTCGGAGGTCCTCCTGCGGCTGATCGCCTCGCCGGGCATTGCGAGCAAGCGCTGGATCTACCGCCAGTACGACCACATGGTGCGGACCAACACCATCGCACCGGCCGGGGCGGGGGCCGGGGTGGTGCGCATCAAGGGCACGCCGCGCGCCCTGGCCTTCTCG
>WTGR01000380.1 GCA_011523485.1 Acidobacteriota bacterium | reverse complement strand
CCATCCGGTAGGCTCGCAACGACTCGTCGAGGCGACGCGAGGTCACCGGCGCCGCCTCTCCGGTAGGTCTGCGCGGTTCTCCTGGATCTCGTCACCGCCCATGCACGTCCCCATAGCGCTCCATCTCCAGTTCGCGCCGCTCCCGCTCGCCCGTTATCTCGGCACCTCGTTCTCCGATGCGCACAATGTGCCCGTCGGCATCATCGAGCAACTTCTCGAACGCTTGCCTCCAGAAATCGCACACGCGGGATCTGATCGAGCGGGTGGGCACGACGTGGCCCGACCGCATCGCGCTGGAGCAGGGGCTCCACCGCTTGACGGAACTGTCGTGGTTTCTGGACGAGAACGAGTTCGGCAACGTTTCGCCACGGGACGGCGGGCCGCCGCCGCTGCCGAAGGCGTGGCGGCTGGGCGACCGGCCCAACCTGAAGCAGATGCACGACGATGCCTGCGCCAACCGCGTGACAGCGGAAGCGGTGGAGGTGAGCTGCTGGCCGAGGTCCGGGCGACGAAGAGCCTGACCCAGGGGACGCGGGCGCTCGGCGCGCGGGTGCACATGCTGCCGGAGCGGCCCCGCGACGTCGAGGACGACACCGTCGAGTCGATCGACAACCTGCTCCGCGAGGTCAGCCCCGACCTGCGCCTGAAGCGCTGAGCGGTCGATTTCTGCCGCTACTCGCCGGTCACCCCGCGCTTGCGCCAGTAGCGGGCGAGACCGAGGAAGCACTGATCGAGCGGTGCGGCGGTGCCGTAGAGGCCCGCCTCGTCGGCCGGGATGTGCTGCTCGATGTAGGCGCGCATCTCGTCGACGAAGCGGCTCTGCTGTTCCGAAGCGCCGCCCCCCGCCGTGATGCACTCCCGCGCGATGTCGGTCATCGTGGTCAGGTGGGTCTGCATGGCGTCGAGGTGCTTCTCCGGGTCGTGGTGCGCGCCGAAGTGGGTGACCAGCAGGGTCGACGCGCGCCACTGCCGGACGAGCTCGATGCTCTGCGCCCAGACCTCGACGTCGATGTCGGGCGGGGGCGTGGGCGGCAGCACGAAGAGCTCGTGGCCGGTCCGGACGCCGGCGACGTCGCCGACGAAGGCGATGCCGCTCTCGCGGTCGAGAAAGCTGACGTGGTGGGAGGCGTGCCCCGGCGTGTAGGCGACCTCGAACCTGCGATCCGCCGCCTCGATGCGTTCCCCGCCGGCGAGCACCCGCACGTTGGCCTCCGGCACCGGCAGGAACGGCCCCCAGAGCGCGTCCATCTCGTCGCCATAGAGCCGCGCGGCGCTGGCGAGCAGCTTCGACGGGTCGATCATGTGCGGCGCGCCCCGCTCGTGGACGTAGACCGCGATGTCGGGGTTCTCGCGCAGCAGCGAGCCGGCGGCGCCGGCGTGGTCGAGATGGATGTGCGTCAGCAGCAGCGCGCGCACGTCGGCGATCGCGATGCCGGCTTCGGTGAGCGCGGCCCGCAGCGTCTCCAGGCACGATGTCGGACCCGGATCGATGAGCGCGACCCCGGCGGCGCTCTGCACGACGGCGGTCGCGATGACGCGCGGCCGGCCGCGGTGCAGCAGGTCGGTGTACGTGATGCCGCGCGCAATCGTCTCCATCGGGGCCGGATTGTACTATGGAGCTGCGTCGCGGAGACGGTGCCGGCGCAGGCGACGCTGTCATTCGGCCGGTCGTCGACCCCGGGGCGGCAATCGGGCCGATCAACGCCGGACCCAACCTCATATATTTGAAAAAGAGTACATTGTCAAACTCGTTGTGTTCGATAATGTATACATTTTGCGAAGTCGCGGGCCGGACTCCCTGCCGCAGACATCGAGGATCCCACGGTGAAACAGGGCGACGTGCAGCGGATGCTGGTGGCGACGAACCGGTGGTGGCGCGACCCGCGCGGGTGGTCGCGGGACGATCCGGACCTGCGGGACGCCGACGATGCCCCGTTCCGCTACTCCGCCGGCGTGCTCGACGACCTCGCGCCGGGCGGACTGTACGTGCTGCGCGGCCCCCGGCGCGTCGGCAAGTCGGTGGAGGTCAAGCGCGCCATCGAGACCCTGATCGCGGGCGGCGCCGAGCCGAGACGCATCCTGCACGCCTCGGTGGACGGCTGGCGCGCCAACGATCTGGGCGGCCTCGTCCAGGCCGCGCAGCCGTTGACGCCGAGCGGCGGCCGGCGGTTCTGGTTCATCGACGAGATCACCGGCATCACGGACGGTTGGCCCGAACGGATCAAGTGGCTGCGCGACAACGACGCGCGGTTCCGCGCCGACACCGTGGTGATCACCGGATCCTCGGCCGCGGACCTGACGGGATCGGTGAAGGCGCTCGCCGGGCGGCGCGGGCCGGCCGGCGATCCGGACCGGGTGCTGCTGCCGATGGGGTTCCGGACCTTCATGCAGCTTACGGCCGAGGAGCCGGCTCCGGTGACGTCGGCCGGCTCCGGGCCGTGGACCTGACCCCGCAACGGGTGGCCGCGGCGGCCCGCGCACTGGCGCCCTGGCTGGATCTGCTGGCCGGCGCCTGGGACGCCTACCTGCTGGTGGGCGGATTCCCCTCCGCCGTCGCCGGCTACATGACCGCCCGAGAGGTCGCCCCGGCGTTCGTGCGCAGCCTGATCGACGTCATTCACGGCGATGCCTTCCGGCGCGCCGACTGGTCACGGGTGCAGACCGCCGCGTTCCTGGAACGCATGACGAGCAGTCTCTGCTCCCCGCTCAACTACGCGGCGATCGCGGACGACCTCGGTGTCTCACAGCCCACCGTACGGCGCCGCATCGACGATCTGCGCGAGGCTTTCGTTCTCTGGCCGTGCCACCGGGAGGACCGGTTGCGACCCAAGCTGAACGCGCAGGCGAAGGCCTACTTCACCGACCCCGTCTACGCCCGCCTCGGACCGGGCGCGCCCGATGCGAGCGTGCTCTCCCAACAGCAGATCGGCATGGCCTTGCTGCGCAACTTCGAGCGCGCCCACCCGGGCAGCTATCCGGAGTTCGACCGCGTGCTCCACCACCGGACCGCGACCCGCAAGGAGATCGACTTCGTCGGTCCCGAATTCGGCGGTGTCGCCATCGAGTCGAAGTACGTCGCCGGCCGCTGGCGGCGCGAGGCGCAAACCCTGGCCGCTTCCGGCTGGCGCGGCATCGTCGCGACCCGCACCGAGCTGAACGTCGACGACGCCGGCGTCATGGCGATCCCGGCGTCCATGCTGGCCTGGTTGATCGACGGCTGATCTGGAACGGCCACGTTTCGTTCCGCAGGGGCGACCATCCCGGCTGCAGGCCGCGCAGCCGCCCGCGGGCCGCCCCGCGCGCCGCTTGACCGCGCGAAACCCATGCCGGTACTCTGGCAACGTGGCCCCGCGAAGCCCGTTCGGGCGACAGCAGGCATGACCGCCCACGACGACGACCGGCAGCCCGGCGGCGAGGTGATCGAGCGCACGCGCGACAAGACCGTCACCCCGAAGCTGTACCGCGTCCTGCTGCTGAACGACGACTACACGACGATGGAGTTCGTCGTCGCGGTCATCGAAGAGGTGTTCCGGAAGACGCCGGCCGAGGCGTTCCGGCTGATGATGCAGGTGCACACCGAGGGTCAGGCGGTCTGCGGCGCCTATACGTACGAGGTGGCCGAAACGAAGGTCGACACGGTCCGGCAGCTCGCCGAGCGCGGCGGGTTTCCGCTGCAGGCGGCCATCGAGGGCGACGGGTAACCGCGGCCCCCACGGCATCCGCATGTTCAGCGCCTCCCTCGAGTTGATTCTCAACGTCGCCTACCGCGAGGCGATGTCGCGGCGCCACACGCACCTGACCCTCGAGCACCTCCTCTACGCCCTGGCCCACGACACCGAGGCGGAGCGGATCCTGGCCGCGTGCGGCGCCGACCTGCGGGAGCTGCGGAGTGCGCTCGACGAGTTCCTCGGGACTCTGGAGACCGCGGGCCGCCGCGAGCGGAACGGCGAGCCGGCGCAGACGCTCGCCTTCCGCCGCGTGCTGCAGACGGCCGTGCTGCACGTGCAGAGCGCCGGCAAGGACGAGGTGCGGGCGGGCGACATCCTCGCCGCCATCCTCCAGCAGCCCAAGGCGCACGCGGCCGAGGTGCTGGCCGCGCAGGGGGTCACCCGGCTCGACGTCCTCAACTACATCTCGCACGGCATCGCCAAGGTCTCGCCGGGAGACGGCGAACGCGACAAGCGGAGGAACGGGGCCGAGGCCGGCGCGGGCGAGGAAGGACGGGCCGCGGCCCGCGATCCGCTGCAGGCCTACACGGCCAACCTGTCGGAGCGGGCCCGGGCCGGGGCGCTCGATCCGCTGATCGGCCGGGTCCCGGAGCTGCAGCGGACGCTGCAGATCCTCTGCCGGCGGCGCAAGAACAACCCGGTGTTCGTCGGCGACGCGGGCGTCGGCAAGACCGCGCTCGCCGAAGGGCTCGCGGCGCGGCTGACGGAAGAGGACGTGCCGGCGCGGCTGGCCGGCGCGGAAGTCTTCTCGCTCGACACCGCCGCCCTGCTGGCGGGGACGCGTTTCCGCGGCGACTTCGAGGAGCGGTTCAAGGCGGTCACGAAGGCGCTGGCCGATCATCCGCTGCCGATCCTCTTCATCGACGAGGTGCACGCAACGGTCGGCGCCGGGGCGACCACCGGCGGGACGATGGACCTGGCGACCCTGATCAAGCCGCTGCTGTCGGCGGGCGAGTTGCGGGTCATCGGATCGACGACCTTCGAGGAGTTCAAGCACATCGAGAAGGACCGGGCGCTGGCGCGGCGGCTGCAGAAAGTCGTGGTGGAGGAGCCGACCGTCGACGAGACGTCGAAGATCCTCGAGGGGCTGCGGTCGCGCTACGAGGAGCACCACGGCGTGACGTTCGGTCCGGAGACCGTGCCTGCCGCCGCGAAGCTGGCCAAGCGCCACCTGCGGGATTCACGGCTGCCCGACGGCGCCATCGACATCCTGGACGAGGCGGGCGCCGCGATCGGCATGCAGCGGACGGCGGCCGACGCCGCCGAAGAGGCAGACACCGGCGCCGAGGCTCCCGAGGTGACCATCGCCGACGTCGAGCGTGTCGTCGCCCGCATGGCGCGGATCCCGGAGAAGCAGACGACCTCGTCGGACAAGGAACGCCTGCGGACGCTGGGCGAGGCGCTCGAGCGCGTCGTCTTCGGGCAGTCCGAGGCGGTCGCGACCGTGGTCACCGCCATCAAGCGGGCGCGGGCCGGGCTCGGCGTGCCCGACCATCCCGCCGGCTGCTTTCTCTTCACGGGACCGACCGGGGTCGGCAAGACGGAGCTCGCGCGGCAGCTCGCCATCCACCTGGGCAACGAGTTCATCCGCTACGACATGAGCGAGTACATGGA
>WTGR01000087.1 GCA_011523485.1 Acidobacteriota bacterium | reverse complement strand
CCGCGATAGCTCTGCAGCGTCGAGATGCCCATCTTGGACATCACCTTCAGCACGCCCTTGGTGCAGGCCCTGATGTAGTTGCGGATCGCCTGTGCCGGGTCGACGTCCCGCACCTCGCCGTCGGCGCGCAGCTCCTCGATGGTCTCGAAGGCGAGATACGGGTTGACGACCGCGGCGCCGTAGCCCACGAGCAGGGCCATGTGATGGCATTCGCGGGCTTCGCCGGTCTCGACGATCAGCGAGCAGCGGGTGCGGGAGCCTTCCCGCACGAGGTGGTGGTGGACGCCGGCGGTGGCGAGCAGGGCCGGCACCGGCGCATGCTCGCGATCCACCCCGCGGTCGGACAGGACGAGCAGCGTCGCTCCGGCGGCGACGGCTTCGCTGGCCGCCCGGCACAACGCTTCCATGGCCTGCTCGAGGCCCGCCGCACCGGCGCCGGGGTCGAACAGCATCGGCAGCGTCGCCGAACGAAACGCGGGATCGTCCAGGCGCCGCAGCTTCGCGAGATCTTCGTTCGTGATCACCGGCGCGTCCACCTTGACGTGGTGGCACGACCGCGCATCGGGCGCCAGCAGGTTGGCCTCGGCGCCCAGCGTCGATCCCATGTCGGTCACCAGCTCCTCGCGGATCGCGTCCAGCGGCGGGTTGGTCACCTGCGCGAAGAGCTGCTTGAAGTAGTCGTACAGCAGCCGCGAGCGATCCGAGAGAACGGCGAGCGCGGTGTCGGTGCCCATCGAGCCGATCGGCTCGGCGCCGGCCTGCGCCATCGGCGCGAGGAGGATCCGCAGATCCTCCTCGGTGTAGCCGAAGGCGCGCTGCAGCGTGCGGACGGGTTCCTGCGGCACGGCCGCAACGCCGGGGGCCGGCGGGAGATCGTCGATGTGGACCAGCTCCTGCTTCAGCCACGCGGCGTAGGGCTTCTCGCGGGCGAGGCCGCGCTTGATCTCCTCGTCGTCGACGATCCGTCCCTGCGCCGTGTCGACCAGGAAGATGCGGCCCGGATGCAGCCGTTCCTTGACCAGCACGTTCTCCGCCGGGATGTCGAGGACGCCCACCTCGGACGCCATGATCACCATGTCGTCCGTCGTGACGTAGTAGCGCGAGGGCCGCAGCCCGTTGCGATCGAGCACGGCGCCGATCACGGTGCCGTCGGTGAAGGCGATCGACGCCGGCCCGTCCCACGGCTCCATCAGCGAGGCGTGGTACTCGTAGAACGCCCGCCGTTCCGGGCTCATCGACTCGTGATTGCTCCACGGCTCCGGGATCATCATCAGGACCGCGTGGGCGAGGGGGCGGCCGGTCAGGGCCAGGAACTCGAGCACGTTGTCGAACGTCGCGGTATCGCTCTGGCCCTCGCGGATCAGTGGAAAGACCTTCTGCAGGTCGTCGCCGAAAAGGTCCGACCGGCACAGCGCCTCGCGTGCCCGCATCCAGTTGATGTTGCCCCGCAGCGTGTTGATCTCGCCGTTGTGGGCGCAGTAGCGGTAGGGGTGGGCCAGCGGCCACGACGGAAACGTGTTGGTGCTGAACCGGGAGTGGACGAGCGCCAGCGCCGACTCGACGTCCGGGTCGGCCAGGTCGGGGAACATCCGCTCGACCTGGTCCGCGATCAGCATTCCCTTGTAGACGATGGTGTTCGACGACAGGCTGGCGACGTAGAAGAGGCCGCGCTCGCGAAGCTGCAGGCCATCGACCTCGTGCGCCGCGCGGTTGCGGATGACGTAGAGCTTCCGCTCGAACCGCGCCGCCGCGTCCGGAGCGGCGTCGAGGGCGGGCCCGCGGCCGATGAAGATCTGGCGAATGACCGGCTCGCCGCTCCTCGCCGTGGCGCCCAGGTGTCCGCTGTCGGTCGGCACGTCGCGCCAGCCGAGCAGGCGCTGGCCCTCTTCGTCCACGATCCGGCCGAACGCGTCCTCCACCTGCCGCCGCTCGGCCGCGTCGCGCGGCAGGAACACCATGCCCACGCCGTAGGCCCCGGGCCCCGGCAGCTCGAAACCGGCGGCGTCCGCCGCCTTGCGGAAGAACTTGTGCGGAAGCTGCAGGAGCATGCCGGCGCCGTCGCCCGTGTTCACCTCGCATCCGCACGCGCCGCGGTGCAGGAGATTGACGGATACCTCGAACGCCTGCCGGACGAGCTTGTGCGATCGCTCGCCCTTGATGTTCACGACGAACCCGACGCCGCACGAGTCGTGCTCGAAGCGCGGGTCGTACAGGCCCTCGGCCCGCGGCAGCGTGCCGGCGGGGCGGGCGTTGGGGCGTGAATTCTGCATGATCGCCTTCATCGGTTCCAGATCCGGAGATTCCGCCGCCGGCTACGGCGTGCCCGTAACGGATGCCGCGTCGGCGCCCGCGCC
Organism: Acidobacteriota bacterium; assembly: GCA_011523485.1. The sequence goes on along the minus strand of WTGR01000087.1, from coordinate 2,992 downwards.
GCCCGCATAGCGATCCTGGGCAGCGGCGGGGCGGTCCGCCGGTGCATCGCCGGTCTGCCCCGCGCCGTCGAGCCGCAGCAGTCGGATGAACTGCTTCACGGCCGGATTCAGTCGCCGCCGCCGGCGGTGGACGATGCTCAGCGGCCGCACGAAGGCGGCTTCGCCGTCGAGCTTGTCGAGGGGGACGGCCACCAGCGTCTGGCGCTCGACCTCGCGCCGCAGGGTCGATTCCGGGAGAATCGCGATTCCCGCGCCGTCCTCCACCGCCTGCTTGATGTTCTCGATCGTGTCGAACTCGGCCACTACGTCGAGGTCCACGCCGTGCCGCCGCAGATAGCGGTCGAGCTCGCGCCGGACCGGGAGTCCCCGGTCGAACGTCACGAACGCGGCGCCGTTCAGCTCCCACGGTCCAATCGCCGTCGTTCGTTGTGCGAAGCGGTGCGCGAGGGGGCAGGCGACCGCCATGGCCTGCTGTCGCCACGGGACGACCGTCAGATCCCGCCCCGGCGTCGCGAACGCCAGCAGTCCGACGTCCGACTGATCGTTCTGGATGCGGGTCGGGATCTCGTCCGGGTGCATGTACTCGATGTCGACGTGCGCGCCGGGGACCGCTGCGCGAAACCGGTCGACGTACTGGCTGAGATCGTGGAGTCCGACGGAATAGATGGACGCCAGCCGGACCGTGTAGCCGGACGGGTCCTGTCGCCGCTGCACCGCTTCTTCGAGCTCGTGGTAGCGGTCGACGATCTCCTGGCAACCCTGGAAGAAGAGCTTGCCCTCCGGCGTCAACTGCCACGGGCGGCGCGACCGGTCGATCAACTGCGCGCCGAGCCGCCGCTCGAGCTGACGCACGGCTTGACTGGCCGCGGACTGGCTGACCGAGTTGGCCAGCGCGCCCCGCGAGAAGCTCTGGTGCCGGACCACGTCGCAGAAGATGTTGAGCGCCTCCAGATGCATGAACCGGCCACTGTACCTACCCCTGCCGCTAATGGCAAGCGCGCTTTGTATTAGAGCAACTGATTCACGGTCTGCCGTTCGGGGATGGAGTGCCGGTCGCGCGGGGCGTGGCGAATCGGCCGGCGACCCGGCGTGTCGCGCCCGGTCCATAGCGTGCCGCGCCCGTCCGGAACCGCAGCCACGTATATTCGCTCCGGGTTCGGGCAGAATACCGGCGTGGACGAGCGTGTCATCGTGCAGGGTGGTGCCCTCGCGCCGCCCGGCGACTGGCTGTCCGAGGCGCCGCATCTCGTCAGAGCCGTGCTCGACGACCGGGTGCGCATTCGCGGAGTTCCGCGTCACAGGGGCGTCATCGCGGCCGTACGTGGGATCGACGAGGCTCCGCTGCAGCGGCGCCGGAAGCTCTGGTGGACGATCCGCCGGGGTCTCGGCCTCTACGACCCCGAGGTGCTGCGCAACGAAGCGATCGGGGTCGGGTTGCTCGCATCCGTCCACGACCGGCCCCCGCCCGCGCAACCGGAGTTGGAAGACGCAGCCCAGCTCTCGCTGTTCGCGGCTGCGCGCGACGAGAGGTCGAGCTCGGGCTGATCCCTCGTATTGCAGATTCAATTCAGATTATCATGATAATTTTAGATTCATGTTCGAGCGAAGCCTGTCCCTTCCCGATTCGGGACAGGAGTCCTTCTTCCTGTGGGGACCGCGCCAGACCGGCAAGAGCACACTTCTGAAGCGGCGCTATCCCGAGGCTCGCCGCATCGACCTGCTCAAGGCCGACGAGTTCCGGCGCTACGCCGTCCATCCGGAGCTGCTGCGCCAGGAGATCGAGGCGGAAGAGCCTCAGCCCGGACGGCAGGTCGTCATCGATGAAATCCAGAAGGTCCCGGCGCTGCTCGACGAGGCGCACTGGCTCATCGAGAACCGCGGCCTGCACTTTGCGTTGTGCGGGTCGAGCGCGCGCAAGGTGAGGCGCGGCGCCGCCAATCTGCTCGGTGGGCGGGCGTTGCGCTACCACCTTCACGGCTTGACGGCGGGGGAGATCGGCAGCGACTTCGACCTGCCGCGGATGCTCAACCATGGCTATCTGCCGCGGATGTACGAGGCCGGCCGGCCGAATCGCCTGCTCGACGCCTACATCGCGGACTACCTCCGGGAGGAGATCGCCGCCGAGGGCCTCGTGCGGAACCTGCCGGCGTTCGCCGGCTTCCTGGATGCGGCGGCGCTCGGCGACGGCGCGATGGTCAACTGCTCGACCATCGCCCGCGAGTGCGGCGTGTCCAGCAACACGGTGAAAGGCTACTTCCAGGTCCTGGAAGACACGCTGCTGGGGCGGAGCCTGCCGGCGTGGCGCAAACGTCCCAAGCGCCGCACCATCGGCGCGCCGAAGTTCTACTTCGCCGACGTCGGCGTGGTGAATCGCCTCGCGCGCCGGGGCGAGCTGCTGCCCGGCTCGGTGGGCTATGGCCAGGCGTTCGAGAACTGGGTGTTCCACGAGCTCTCCGCCTTCATCGACTACCGGGAGTGGGACGGCGACGTCGCCTACTGGCGGCTGGCGGGCGGCACCGAGGTCGACTTCGTGCTCGGCGACATGCAGCTTGCCATCGAGGCGAAGGCCACTTCCAGGATCACCCGGGATCACTTGAAGGGGCTGCGCAGTCTCGTGGCCGATCACCCCGACATCGGCCGGCGGGTGGTGGTCTGTCTGGAGCCCCGCGCCCGGCGCACCGAGGACGGCATCGACATCCTGCCGGGGGAGGTCTTCGTGTACCGGTTGTGGGAGGGCGCGCTGACGTAGCGGAAGACCGGCTCCATGTGTCCACTGCCGATTGGCGCTGTAGAGTGTGGATGATGACCGGCGGGTCGGAGTTGACGTGCGGCGTTGCAGCAACCGGGGCGATCGGATGCGCCGGAGGCGGTGACGTCCGATTCCGAAGCTCGTTCAGCCAGGCATGCGCACGTTCTTTTCGTTGCTCAGGATCAGGCCGCTCCTTGACGAAACGCTCGATGATGCGGTGCGTCATCAAATGGCCGATCGTTC
>WTGR01000563.1 GCA_011523485.1 Acidobacteriota bacterium | reverse complement strand
GGCTCGGCCGGGAGATGGCGTCGATCGCGCTGTCCGGCAGCAGCGAGACGTAGAATTCCGCCGCTTCCTGGCCCCGGCCGTCGAACCAGAGACAGGTGCGGACCTTGGCGGTGAATTCCATGAGGCAGCCGCGGCACCGTGCCGCTCACCTTCTCAGTGTACGGGTGACCGATCGGCGTGTCGAGTGCCTGCGCTGTCCTGGCAGCGGGCCAGGTACTACTGGCTCACTCCGTCCGGACGGCGGGCGCGTGGCGCTGATGGCGGCAATCGGGATTCATGGACTGATTCAGTTTGCCGTCTCCACCCGCACGATGGAGATCGCCATCCGTCCCACGTCGGCCACGAGATCGACGTCGCCATCCGGCTCCCGGTCGGGCCGGTCGGCCTGGAGGTGGCTACGGCCGCTTCTTCGGCGGCGCCTACCTGCGGGACGCGGCCTCGACCATCGCCCGCACGTTCGGATCGTCCGGAACGGCCGCTTCTTCGGCGGCGCCTACCTGCGGGACGCGGACTTCACGGCGGACACGGCGGACTTCTTCTGCCTGCAGACGATGATCGGATTCTGAAGTCCCAGGGGACCCACTGGGAGGCAGAAAATACACCCATAAAAACGTAGTTACAGATTGCTTCTATGGGTATAAAAATGAGATCCTCGCATCGTGCATCGTCATCGCCTGCGGGATCTGCAGGAGTGGCTGCAGCGGCCGGGACGCAAGCCCCTGATCCTGCGCGGAGCGCGGCAGGTCGGCAAGTCCACGCTGGTCCGGCTGTTCTGCGAAGCGGCAACCGACCGGGATCTGCTGACGGTCAATCTCGAACGCCATCCGCATCTCGCCGAGACGTTCGCCCGCAACGATCCGGCGACCGTGCTCGACGTGATCGAGGCCGTCTCCGACCGACCGCGCTCCATGCGCACCATCCTGTTTCTGGACGAGATACAGGCCGCCCCCAGCGCCTTCGCCTCTCTTCGGTACTTCCTCGAAGAGATGCCGGAACTGCCGATCGTCGCCGCCGGCTCCCTGCTGGAGTTCATGCTGTCGGACCACACCTTCTCGATGCCGGTCGGACGCATCCAATACCTCGATCTGGGTCCGATGACGTTCACCGAATTCCTGCGGGCCGCCGGTCAGGAGCGGCTCGCCCGCGAGATCGAGGCGTTCGGGTGGACGACCGGTCCCGCCCCCCCATCGCCGCACCCGGTCGTTCACCAGCGCCTGCTGGAGCTCCTGCGTCTGTACCACTTCGTCGGCGGCATGCCCGAGGCGGTCAGGACTTATGCCGAGTCGAGGAATCTGCGAGCCGTCAGTGCCGTCCACGCCAGCATCATCGATACCTGGCGGGACGACTTCCCGAAGTACGCGGCGCGTCGCGACCTCACCCGCATGCTCCGCGTGTTCAACTTCGCGGCCCGCCACGCCGGACGAAAGGTGAAGTACAGCAACGTCTCCGCGGACGACCAGAGCGCCACCATCCGGCGTGACATCGACCTGCTGGCCATGGCGCGGGTCATCGCGCGCGTGACGCACAGCCAGTGTTCCGGCCTGCCGCTGCAAGCCGACCTCAAGGAGAAGGTCTTCAAGCTGATCTTCCTGGACGTCGGCCTGATGAACGCCGTCTGCGGACTCGGCTGGCAGACCCTCGCCGGTCAGACCGAGACGCAACTCGTCAACGCCGGTCCCGGCGCCGAGCAGTTCATCGGCCAGCACCTGCAGTTCCTCCTCGCCGACCGGCCGAACCGCGAATTGACCTACTGGCTGCGCGAGGGCCGCTCCAACAATGCCGAGGTCGACTACGTGTGCGAGCTCGGCGGCCGCATCGTGCCGATCGAAGTGAAGGCCGGACGCACCGGCACCCTGAAGTCGCTGCACCAGTTCGTGGCGGAGAAACGGGTTCCGTTCGCAGTCCGTTTCGACGCGGCCCTGCCGGCCCTGCACACGGTCGAAGCAGAAGTGCGCGACCGCCAGGGCTCCGAACGGGTCCGCTACCCGCTGCTGTCCCTCCCGCTCTACCTGGTGGAGCGGCTGCCCTCCCTGGTGGAGGGCCTGGCTGCCCGAATGTGAACGGAGCCTGGAATCGTCCATAATGGCTATTATGGGCTCATGAAGGAAATCGCGGCCCGCGAGGCCAAGAATCGGTTCGGCCAGTTGCTCGACGCCGCTCAGACGGCGCCGGTCCGCGTGACGAAGAAGGGCCGGCCGGTCGGCGTCGTAATGTCGATGCAGCAGTACGAACGCCTGCGAGGCGCCGCCTGGGCGCGCCTCACCGAGACCATGGACCGCCTGGGAGCCGAGGCGGCGTCGCGCGGCCTGACCGAAGCCGAGTTGGACGTGCTCCTGTCCGATGACGGTTGAGCGCTTCGTCCTCGACACCAACGTACTGATCAGCGCGGCACTGATACCGGTCAGCCGGCCGCGTGCGGTAGTGGACGCGATACGCGACGCCCACGGCGTCCTGCTCTTCTCCGAGGAGACCTTCGGCGAGTTGCGAACGAGGTTCCATCGTTCCCGGTTCGACCGGTACGTCAGCCGGGACGCTCGGCGGCTCTTCCTCGCCCAACTCGAAGCCGTCTCCGAGTGGGTCTCGATCGTCGGCGCCAAGTTGGGATGCCGCGACCCCGGGGACGACATGCTGCTCGAAACCGCCCTCCTGGGGCGCGCAGACTGTCTGATCACCGGCGATCAGGATCTGCTGGTGATGTCGCCGTTCCAGGGCATCCCGATCCTGACGCCCGCGGAGGCGCTCCGCCTCCGGTAGCCGCCGCCCGATTGCCATCCCGCGGCACCCGTGTCAGTCTGGGATCATGGGACGCACGCTTCTGCTCTCGCTCTGGCTGCCGCTCGCGGTGGTCGCGCAGGCGGTCGTGCGATTCGGTTTCGGCGCGATTCCGGCGCCGCCGATGCCTGGACCGATGATGGCCGCGGCCATCGTGCCGCTCTTCGTATTCGCCTGGCCGGCCGGCATTCCGCTGACGATGGCCGTCCGCCGCCTGTATCCCCGCTCGCGGGCAGCGGCGTACGGCTGCGCCGCCGTGCTCGGTCCCCTCACGACCGCGGCCGCGACAGTCGGCGGCCTGCTCGGGCCCATTGCAGTCTGGATCTATGCGGCGGTCCTGTCGTTGCCGGCGTGGTTGCTGCTCTGGCTTCTGAAGCGGAACCCACGACGTTCCGCGGCACCCCAAGTCCCGTAATACAGCCCCGGCCGCGCGCCGGACGCACTCCGGACGCACTCCCGGCCGACACCATTGCCCGAACCAGAGTTCTCAGGCTATTGGCAGGACGGTGCGGTTCCGGCTAGAAGGCCGCCGCGAGCAATTCCACGCTGTTCCTTGCTCGATCATCAAGCCCGGCTTCGCGGAGGAGCGACTGCGCCTTTTCGCGAAGCCTCTCGTCGCCGGAAATCAAGAACGCTCGTTTCAGGTAATCGATCGCAAGGATCGGATTCCTGTCGAGTTGATCGGCGACAAGTTCATAATGTTCGGCCCAATCCTGCAACGAGTCGAGGTATCTGGAAAAGTTCCCTCTGAAATCCGCATTGAACTCCACATACTCAGTTCTGATGAAATCGCTTGGCACCGCGACGTTCGGAGACTTGATGAGCAGAGTCTCCTTGCCGAGCGCCTGCGCGACGCCGAGCTCGTAGTAGATGTTGGCCTGCGTGGTAGCAGGAATATCTTCGTGGCAAATGCCGATCGAAAGCGGAGCAGAAGCAATCAGTCTCCAGATCTTCATCAGGAAGTCCCGCCCCGTGACACGCGACCGTGCATCGATAACGGTGTAGTTCGCACTGCTGCACAAGTCGGACACGGTCAGCCGAATCTCTTCGATTGCGGCAGGCACGGGATCACCGAGTCGGGTCATCAAGAAGCAGTGTCTCGGGTTGCTCGGAATCGAACTGGTCAGGGCATCGCCGTCCAGAGGACTATAGATGATCATCGGCTCTTCCTGGCGACAGGAACGCCCTTGTAGGGGCCGGCGGTCTTCTTGTGCGAAATGATCTTGCCGGCGCTTCTATCAATCTTCACATAGTGCCCACTCTTGGGGTTCTTCACCTGGACTACATCCGGTCGCTTCCTGCGAGATGGTTTCTTTGTAGTCATTTTCCTTTCCGTTATCTGTCGTCCTACCTCGTCGTGCCAATCCCCACGGACGTCCATTCGACGCCTCGACTTCATTATACGTTGCGCCGACGGCAACCGTCTTCCGGTCAGTGGGTCAGGCCGTACATCATGTAGTTGATGCCCAGCTCGAACCCGGTGTTCATCGGCTCGATGGGGAAGAACCCGGCGCCGCCGGACTGCCAGAACTCCGCCAGGTTGGTGTTGTAGCAGGCGATCGACATCAGCCGCCCGTCGGGATCGTTGTCCTCGAACAACCCGAAGTACTCGGGAACGAGGCCGGCGAGGTGGTGGTTGTAGGGGTTCGGGAGATCGAGCTTCTCCACGTTGAAGAACGTGTCGAAGATGCGGTGGTCCGGGTCGAGCGGCAGCCAGCGGCCGTCGGGGATCACGCGGCGCATCTGCGCCTCGAAGTTCTCCCACTGCCGCCCTTCGAAGTCGTTGAAGATGACGAAGCCGCCCTTGAGCAGGTACTCGCGGAGGCGCGCGGCCTGCCGGTCGGTCATCGCCCAAAAGCCCGGCTCCTGCATCAGCGCGATGGGATGCCGGAAGAGCTGCGGGTCGTCGAGGGGCAGAATCAAGCTGCCGGTGTCCTTGGCGTCGACGGTGGTGAAGTCGCTGAGCAGCGTCATCAGGTGCTGCTCGGCCCGCGGGAACTCGTGGGCCCACATCATGTAGCCGCGCCCGTACACGGTCGCGCCGAAATCGCCCCGGTCCCAGCGCAGGCGCACGAAGGTGAATTCGCCGTCGTAGCGCAGATTGGGGCGCCCCCACGCGCCGAAGCCGAGGAAGGGCTGGGCGGAGACGCTCACCGCCACCAGCGCGCAGACCAGCGCGACGAGGACGAGCAGCCGCGAACCGACCATGCGCGGGCGCATTGCAACTGCTGATGGTAGCGCGGCATGGAAGCCGGCGCCAGCGGAACCGGTGCGTTCTCGCCGGCCGGACGTCTCGTCGGCCGCCGTACGGCGCGTGTCGGTCTCCGTGCAGACCATTCCGGGCATCCGTTGATCATGTCGGACGCACACCGCCGATGCTTGATGGGCAGCGGGGCTCTTGCACCTGCCTCCACCCGCGATTCCCGATCGAGCAAGGGCGCCAATGACACGACGGGCAGGGGCTCTTGCCAAGGGCTGTCAGGGCGACAGCATCCCCCGACGCCCTGCTTGACACCTATCGCCACGCGGCCATAATCGCCGGGATGCGAAGAACGAGTCGGATGGCAACGAGCATCGGGGGCCTGCTCCTCGT
>WTGR01000104.1 GCA_011523485.1 Acidobacteriota bacterium | reverse complement strand
ACCACCGGCAACACCGGCGGCAGCCCACCGTGTTTGCGCAGCTCGTCCTCGGCGATCAGCTTCTGATACAGCAGCCCCGTGTACGTCAGCATGCGGACCGCCATCGACCGGTCGACGGCAGACTGGAACTCCAAGAGCAACACGACGTACAGCCACCGGTCATCCTTGAAGCGGACGCGCCACACCAGGTCGCCGTGACGCTGCCGCAGGTCGTGGGTGACGTAGCTGGCCGGAAGCGGCGTCAGCGAGGCAAGGTCGAGCTCTGCGCTCCAGTCCCGGGCAGCGAAGCCCCGCAGCAGGTCCCGGACCATCCGGGGCCGCGAAAACAGACTCTTGTACGCAGGGTCATCCATCAGACGAGCCGATCATAGCGCGCCAACGATCGCCGGACGACTACCGACGGGGAGCAGCTTGACGCTGACGCCGCCAGCTTCCGGATAGGCACATCGACGAGCCCGGATCGGCAACATCGGGTCTCGTGGGGGAACGACAGCACGTCAGTTCCGAGCGGCGGGATCGCCGCGCAGCAGCGGGAGTCTGGCCCTGACCTCTCGCGGGGGCAGCCCTACGACGCCCGAGGCGGCCACCAGCGTCTCGACGTCGGCGGGGTAGAGTCTGCGCCGGGACGCGTCGGCCAGACCGGCCAGATTGCGCGGGGCGATCAACCGTCGCATGGCGTCTATCGGCGATTCGAGCGGACGCTGGTCCGGGAGTGGTTCGGAATGGCGCTTCTCCGCGAGCCGTGCCGATTCCGCAAAGATCCCTTGCAGCACCGGGTCGGTGGCGCCGAGGAATCCGGACCAGGCCCAGTGACCGCCGGTCTCGGGCGGGGCAGCACGCAGCCGCTGGAGCGTCTCGCTGTAGCTCGCCGCCGCGAAGTACGCCTGCACGTAAGCGTCGAACGCGTCGAAATCGCGGCGGCAACGGTAGGCGGGCTCGATGAGGCGGCGCAGGTGGTCGGCCTCCATGCGGAGGAGAGCGGCGTATCGCTCCAGGCCCGACGCCAGCCGCGGCCGCTCGGCCGTGCGGGACGAGTCTGCGTCCTCCAGCAGGAGGCCAAGGCGTTCCACGCCGAGCAGGCTCCAGGCGATGCCGGTGGAGAAGAGCGGGCTCCAGAACTGGAAGACGTGCGGCAGCAGCGCCCAATCCCCGCCCGCCGCGCGGGTCAGTCTGCGCTGTAGCCGTGGGATGGTCGCGACCGGACGGACGCGCTCCGCCGCCCCGTACCGGGCGGCCAGCGTGGGATACCGCCGGGCGAGCGCCGCGAACGCCTCGGCGGGCGGGCGATTCGCTATCGAGCGGGTTGCCGCCGTCCCTTCGATAACGAAGCCGGCGCTGACCACGCCGTGGTCGAACGTCAACTCGTACATCCAGCCGTCGTCGAGGAGATGATGGACGGCGGCTTTTTCATCGGGATAGGGACCGTCGGCGAACGCCGCGGTGGCGCCGGCGGTGCGGCGCAACGGCTGCACGCCCCGGAAGTGCCCGTAGACGAGCCGGGTGTGCAGCGCGGCGGACGGGAGCGCCGTGTCCAGCTCCAGGCGCCGCGCCAGGAAACCGTCGGGTCCCGAGGCATCGACGACGAGATCTGCCGCAAGCCGCACCGATCCGCGCGGACCGGCGCCGCCGAGCACGACCCGGCCGCGGCGGCGCTCCAGCGTGTCCAGGTGGGTTCGGTCGATACAGTGCGCGCCTTCCGCGGCAGCCTGCCGGAACAGGAACGCATCGACGTCCTCCCGCAGCCAATGCGCGTCCGCGACGGCGTCGTCCGGACTGGCCGCCACGAGCAGGCGGTTGGCGTTCGTCTCGTCGTTGCGAAACGGCTGCCCCCGGCGGTGCCGATAGAACGTGAAGCCGCGCTTGAGCCCGCACCGGACATCGGGAAGGCGGACCTTCCAGCGGCCGTAGGCGGCGAGGGCGTGCAGGTCGGCGAGGCCGTACCGAGCGGCCAGGCGCTCGAGGGCGATGGCGGCCAGCGGCGTCGACGATTCCCCGAGCGCGAAGCGGGGGTGCCGGCCGCGCTCCACGAGCGTGACGTCGTGACCGGCGGCGCGGGCGACGCGGGCCAGGATCGATCCTGCGAACCCCGAGCCTACGATGACGACGCGCATGCCCCGCAGCGGACGGGTGGACCCGGACTACCCGTGAGATTGAAACGCCGCAGCCGGGCGAGTCGTGCGGCACGGCAGCGCCGGCACGGCAGGCAGCGGTCGATGTCCCAGAGGTCCACCGTGACCACGGCGCCCGAGATGCGGGCGCAGCCTTCCGCCGCTTCTTCAATCGAGTCCGGTCCCGGCGGCGTCCACAGCCCCCGCTCGCGGAGCCCGTCCATGGCGCCGTTGCCGTCGCGGGTCGGGATCAGCGTGACGTGCCGGGCGCCCCGGTCGACCGCGTGGCGCACCGCGTCGAGGGCCGATTCGATTGCCCGCGCCGCCGGTACGAAGGGCGCCGGCAGCAGCACGAACGCCCGCAGGCCGATGCCGGCGCTCGTGAGGCGGGCCGCCGCAGCGTCGAAGTCATCGAGCGTCATCCCCTTGTTGAGCCGCGCCAGCGCCGCCGCATCGGCGGTCTCCAGGCCCATCGCCACCTCGAGCCGGCCGGGGATGCGATCCGCGAACTCCAGGCAGCGCCGCCCGACCAGCCGCGGGTGGCATTCGACGGTCACGCGGTCGAAGGGCTGCAGGAGGGCCGCGATGGATGCATCGTCGCCCGGCGGCACGGCGCGCGGGTCGAAGAAGTTGCTCGCGTTGTAGAGCTTCGCGCCGCACGCCGCCGGCAGCGGCCCGGTGTCGCGGAGCGCGATCGCCAATTGTCGCGGAATGGCGCCCGGCGGCGTCGGTCCGTCCCGGGTCCGGCGCCAGAGGTCGCAGTAGACGCAGGTGAAGGGGCACTCGGCGCCCGCGAGCAGCACGTTCAGCACGACGGCCCGGGAGCCGTCCTGCCTGCGTTCCTTCTCCCGGAAATGGGCTATCGGCCGGGCGGGGTCGGGTTCGATCTTCGGACCCCGCCGCGAGCGTATCCAGGCGGTCGTACTGCTGGCGGCGGGAAGCGCGGGAGCCGTACCGCGATCCGTTCCCGTTGTGCGCCCGTCGTCCGGGTGCGGCGCCGGATCAGGCACGCGGCGCATACCGCGCAAGGAAATAGCCGCGGTAACGCTCGGTATCGCCGGAGAAAAGTGCATCGAACGCCTCGTCTCCCATCGCGCCGCGCTGGAATCGGCGCTTCGCGAAGACCGGCAGCTCCCGGCCCAGCACCTGCCGGATGCCGCGGCTCAGCACCTCGCCCTTCAGGGCGTACAGCCGCTCGTGCGAGCCCGCGCTGATCTCGTCGAACGGAATGCCCTCGGCCACGGCGACGACGCTCGGCGCAGTGTAGGGGCTGACCAGGCGGAACCCGTACCGCCGGGCGGGCGCGTAACCGCGGGCGCAGCCGCGGCTGAGGCCTCCGCTGTAGGTCAGCGAGTGCTTGATGGCGTCCACGCCCCAGCCCTCCTGGTACAGCATGCGGTTGGAGACGACGCTGCGGATGGTGAGCTCGGTATTCTCCTCGATCGGGTAGTCCTTCAGGTTCTCGTCGCCGCCGTCTCCGTCGAAGAGCCAGCTCCAGCCCGGATAGCGATTCCGGATCCCGGCCAGCAGCGCCAGCCCGACGGTGGCGCATTCGACGTCCCGCGGCTTGTAGTCCTCGATGGTCGCCACCGCGTCTTTCGTGTCCAGCCCGTCTGCCGGACCGTCGATCTCTTCCAGCAGGAACTCGAGGCCGGTCTCGCGCAGGAAGCGGCGGGCCTGTGCCGCATCCTCGCCGCCGCCCGCCACGGCCAGGGTGAACGCCTTGAGCCGCGCCGGCGATGCCTGCCGCTGCAGGAGCGCATCGTGCAGGCACAGCAACAGCGCGCCGCTGTCCAATCCGCCCGAGAACAGCACTCCCAGCGGCTCCTCCGGCGGGACGGCGTCGAGCCAGGCGTGGATCTCCGCCAGCGCGGCCTCGACGTAGCGCCGCCCGATGAGGTCGAGATCCGCCGGCAGCGTGGCCATCGCGGGAGTGAAGAAGCGCGTGTGGCGCGGGTTCGGATCGGGACAGCCGACCAGTGCGATCTCCGTCACGTGGTGCGCCGGGACCATGCGCGTGTAGGTCGGGTGGAACTGGTTCGCGTAGCCTTCGGCTGTCAGGAAACGGTGGATTGCGTCGATGCGATCCGCAACGACGAGGAGCGGGCCGGCGGCTTCCTTGGCCAGAAAGTACCGCAGGGGCCGGCCCAGGCTGCGGGCCAGGCGGACGCGCTCGCCCTCGCGCGCCACGAGTGCGAACGAGCCGTGGATGTCGAGCACCGCGGTAGCATCGTCCGCCAGCAGGCGCCGGCGGGCCTCGTCCGGCGTCATGTTGAGGATGTGCTGATCCGCGTCGGAAACGAGGTTCTCCACCCGGTGCACGGGGCGTTCGGTGATTGTGCTGGCTGCCATGACGGTTTCCTCTGAATCCATCTTAGCAGTCGCGCTCACGAGGTTCCCGCGGGCTCGCGGGTGTGCGTACGGTCCGGGCGGCCGAGTCCGCGCGGCTACAATAGAAGCACGGGAGACTGACTTTGGCGGGAGAGACCGGATCGGCGGACAACGCGAAGGCCAGGCATCCGCGGCCGGTGCTGCCGCCGAGCCTGTCGAACGCGCTGGTCGCCGGGGGCGTCCTGCTGATCCTGAATTCGGTGTGGCTCGCGGCGGCGCCGAGCGCCTCCCTGGCATACGTCGCCAACGTCGTGGCGCATCCCCTCATCGGTCTGGCCCTGGCGGCGTTGACCCTCGTGTGGGTCATGCGCCGCGCGCAATCCCTTGGACGACTGCCGGCGGCGGGCCTCGGCCTCCTCGGGGTCGGGTTGTTGCTCGGTTGCGCCGTCCTCGTGGTGGGAGCGACGCGGCCGTACGAATGGCTGCTCGATCTGCACGTCTTGGTTTCTGCGGCCGGCGCGATGCTTCTGGGAGCGCATCTTTGGCGGGTGGCGCCGTATCTTCATCCGCGACGCCCGCCGGTTCGGAGCGCCCTCGTCGCGCTCGCCCTGGGCGCCGTGCTGACTCCCCTGGTTCGCGCCGCGTGGGATGCCGACTGGCGGCAGGCCCACCGCATCGTCAACCCCCTGCGCCCGCCCGCGACCATGGAGGGTGAAGGAGCGGGCCCGGACAGTCCGTTCTTTCCTTCGTCCGCGCGCACGAACACCGGCGACGTGATTCCCGCCGACTTCTTCCTCACCAGCGAGACGTGCGGGCGGTGCCACCGGGACATCTACGAGCAGTGGAACGCGTCGGCGCACCATTTCTCGTCCTTCAACAACCAGTGGTACCGGCGCTCCATCGAGTACATGCAGGACGTGGTGGGCA
>WTGR01000378.1 GCA_011523485.1 Acidobacteriota bacterium | reverse complement strand
ACGGCGCGAACGCGGCGAACATCGCTCGCGCGGCGCGCGAGTACGGGCTCGTGGCGAGAGGCTTCGCCCACCCCAGGAAGACGCTGTTCGAGCTCCCCTTCCCGATGATCCTCTACTGGCGCCGCAGCCACTTCGTCGTGCTGGAAGGCATTCGGGGCAACCGGTTCTACATCAACGACCCGAACGACGGGCCTCGACGGATCTCGGCCGGCGAGTTCGACGACGGCTACACGGGCATCGGGCTGGCCTTCGCCCCGGGCCCGCGCTTTCGCAAGGGCGGCTCGCGGCCGAGCATCGTACGCGGGTTGCGCGCGCGTTTCGGGAACGCCCGGGGGGCGCTCGCGTTCGCCGCGGCGGCTACGCTGACGCTGCTCGTCCCGGGCGTGGCGGTGCCGACGATGGCCCGCGTGTTCGTCGACAACGTGCTGATTCTCGGCAACGAAGACTGGGGCCTCGCCCTGTTGATCGGACTCGCGTCGGCCGCGGGGCTGCAGGGCGCCCTGGTATGGCTGCAGCGGGCGTTCCTCGCCCGGATGGAGGCGAAGCTCTCCATCCTGATGACCACGCGCTTCTTCTGGCACCTGGCGACGCTGCCGATGCAGTTCTTCGGTCAGCGCTGGCCCGGCGATCTCGTCAACCGTGTCGCGTCGAACGATGCGGTCGCCGGGTTGCTGTCGGACGAGCTGGCCGTCAACGTGATCAACGTGGCGGCGATGGGGTTCTACGCGGCGGTCATGGCGACCTACGACGTGTCGCTGACTCTCTTCGCCCTGGGCATCGTGGCGGCCAATTTCGCCGTGCTGCTGCTCGCGTCGAGGTCGCGGCAGGATGCTAACCGCAGGCTGCTCAGAGAGGAAGGCAATCTCGCCGGCGCAGCGGTGGACGGCGTCCGCATGATCGAGTCGTTGAAGGCCACCGGCGCGGAGAGCGATTTCTTCATGCGCTGGTCGGGCCTGCACGCCAACGTCCTGCATGCGCGCCAGCGCCTGACGCTGGTGACCACGCTGGCCGGCGTCGCGCCCCCGCTGCTCTCGCTGCTGGGCGTCATCGCGGTGCTCGGCCTTGGCGGCCTGCGCGTCCTCGACGGCACGCTGACCATCGGCGGTCTGGTCGCCTTCCAGATCCTGATGCAGAACTTCTCGCGGCCGGTGGAGGGCCTCGTCCGGTTCGGTGCGCACATCCAGACGGTCCGGGGCGACATCGCCCGCCTCGACGACGTGCTGCAATACAGGCCGGACGCGCGGGCCGTGCGCGGCATCGACGGGGCCGCAGCCGACGTGACGGCGCCGGCGCCGCGCGGATCGGTCGAGCTCGACGGGGTCACCTTCGGCTACAACGTCAAGCAGGCGCCGTTGATCGAGGACTTCTCGCTCGCCATCGAGCCGGGCCGGCGCGTGGCGCTGGTCGGCAGCTCGGGCAGCGGCAAGTCGACGGTGGCCAGGCTCGTCTGCGGCCTGCTCTCGCCCTGGTCCGGCACGGTGCGGATGGACGGGAGCGACCTCGCCGACCTGCATCCCGCCCACTTGTCCGAGCGCGTGTCCTACGTCGACCAGGAGCTCGTCCTCTTCGAGGGCACCGTGCGCGAGAACGTGTCCCTGTGGGATCCGACCGTCTCGGAGGATCGCATCGTCGAGGCGCTGCGCGACGCTGCGATTCACGACGTCGTCGCCTCGCGGGAGCGGAAGTACGACGCCGGCGTGGAGGAGGGGGGAAGCAACTTCAGCGGCGGGCAGCGCCAACGGCTCGAGATCGCCCGCGCCCTGGCCCGGAACCCCGCCATCCTCGTGCTCGACGAGGCGACCTCGGCGCTCGACCCGGTCACCGAGATGGAGATCGACGAGCACCTGCGGCGACGAGGCTGTACCTGCCTGATCATCGCCCACCGGCTCAGCACCGTCCGGGACGCGGACGAGATCGTCGTGCTCGACCGGGGCCGAATCGTGCAGCGCGGGACGCACCAGCGTCTGATCGCGGAGGAAGGCCTCTACCGCACGCTGGTGACGGGCTCATCCGACCGTGCCGACTCCAATCCTTGAGCGCCTCGGCGGCGTGCGGCGGGAGACCGACGCCACGCAACCGTTCGTGATGGACGACGCCGAGCGGGTCCATCTGGTGGAACGGGGGTTTCTGGACGTCTTCGCCGTCGAGCTGGCGGGAGACCGGCCCGTGGGGCGAAGGCAGTTCGTCACCCGGGTGGCGGCCGGCGACATGGCGTTGGGCGCCGATCGGGTCGCGGATCCGGCGCGGCCGGAGCGCGTCTTCGGCTTCCTCGCGGTTCCCGGTCTCGATACGGTCGTCATCGACGGCGAGCGCGCCGGCGTCGCCGCCGCGGAGTTCGACCTGGATGCAGTCACGTGGATCGATACCTGGATCGCCAGCCTCTCCGGGTTCGCCGTCCGCGGTTGCCCCCCGCCCCGCGACGCCGTGCAGGTCGAGGCGGAGCCGGGCGTGAGCCACCGGTCCGGTGCCGTGCTGACCGCGCAACACGGCGACGTCGTCTGGGTATCGGCCACCGTCTCCATGCGCCTGCTCGGACGCACGGATCTGGTGGTCCCGGCGGGTGAGCCGCCGCTGCCGCTGACCGAGCGCACGTGGGTCCGGATCGATGCCGACGCCGTCGTCACGGCCGTCTATACACCGACCGCGCTGCTGACGGGGCAGCTCTGGCCCGCGCTCGGGCGCTTTGCCTCCCGCATCCTGGAGCGTGCGATTCTGGCCGATGCCGAAGCCGCCGCCTCGTTGGCATCGCGCCGCCGCGACGCCAACGACGCGATGCGGGTCTCGGTGTCGGGCTCCCTCGGCGTGCTGGGCAGCGTGCTGCGTGGCGCGCGCAGCGACCGGGGAGCCGGCCCGACCGGCGGCAGCGCGCTGCAGGCGGCCGCGGGACGCGTAGCCGAATCGGTCGGTGCGACGCTCGCGACGCAACCGGATGGCGCCGCCGCGGCCCGCGAGCCGGTCGGAGCGGAAGAGGCGGCCGAAACCATCGAGGCGCTCGCCCGCCGTTCCGGGATGCGCTCGCGGCGAATTACCCTCGCCCCCGGCTGGTGGAAGCGCGACGGTCCGTCGTTCGTCGGTTTCACGACGCCGGGCGACAAGCCTCTCGCCGTCATCGCGAACGGCCGCGGCCGCTACCGCGCCGCCGACCCGGAAACCGGTGCGGACGTCGTCGTCAACGCCGCCGCCGCGGCCGGCATCGCCGCCAAGGGTATGGCCCTGTACGCGCCGCTGCCGGGCGACGCCGGCAGCGCCCGGACCGTGCTGCGATTCGCCCTGTTCCCGACGCACCGGGACCTCCGCACCGTCCTTGCGGTCGGTGCGCTGGCGGGCCTCGCAGCGCTTCTCGTTCCGGTGCTGACCGGCCAGTTGCTCGGCAGGTTCATTCCCCGCGCGGATTACGGAGCGTGGCTGGCGGCGCTCGGGGCTCTCGCCCTGGTCGGGCTCGGCAACGCCGTCTTCGGGGTGGTCCAGGGGCTGGCGGTGCTGCGCATCGAGAGCCGGATCGACGAGCGGCTGCAGGCGGCCATCTGGAGCCGGCTGATCGCCCTGCCGTGCCCGTTCTTCCGGGACTTCAGCGCCGGCGACCTCGCCGACCGCGCCGGCAGCATCGGCGACGTCCGCGAGATGCTGACCGGGGCGGCCGTTCAGGCGGCGATGAGCGGCCTGTTCTCGATGTTCAGCCTGCTGCTGCTGTTCTTCTACAGTTGGCGGCTTGCACTGATCGCGAGCGCGATGCTGCTCGCGATGGCGATCGCCACCGGCTTCTGCTCATACCGCCAGTTTCACCACTACCGCGAGATGTTTCGAACCCGCGGGGCGATCGGCGGGTTCGCCTTTCAGATGATCAACGGTCTGTCGAAGCTTCGAGTGGCCAACGCGGCAACCTACGCGCTGGCGCGCTGGGCACGGCAGTTCGCCGAGCAGAAGCAGGCCGCGCTCGCGGCGCGGCGTTGGGCGGCGGGGCAGCACGCACTCAACGCCCTGCTCCAGCCGCTGGCCCTGGTCTTCATCTACGGTTTCGTCCACTACGGCGGCGGCACACCCGACGAGCAGCGGCCCGCACTGGACCTGGCGGCCTTCCTGTCGTTCAACACGGCGTTCGGACAGCTCACTGCGGCGGTCAACAACCTCGCGACCGCGGCGACGACCGTCGTCTCCATCGTGCCCTTGCTCGAGCGCGTGCGTCCCATTCTCGCGGCCAGGCCCGAGAACGCCGACGGGGGCGAGGACCCGGGCGACCTGCAGGGCGGCATCGAGTTCGCGAATGTGAGCTTTCGCTACGGCCCGCAGGCACCGCACGCCGTCGAGGACGTGTCGTTCCGCATCGCCCCGGGAGAGTACGTCGCGTTCGTGGGGCCGTCGGGGTGCGGAAAATCCACCCTCTTCCGGCTGCTGCTCGGCTTCGAGCAGCCGGCCTCGGGCGCCGTCTTCCTGGATGGCCGCGACCTCTCGGGACTCGACCGGGTCGCGATTCGGCGGTACATGGGCGTGGTGCCGCAGAACGGCCAGCTCGTCGCCGGCAACATCTACGAGAACATCGCGGGCATGTCGCCGCTCGGCGTCGAGGGCGCCTGGGCGGCGGCGCGCGCCGCGGCGCTCGACGAGGACATTCGGGCCATGCCGATGGGAATGCAGACGGTGGTGGCGAGTCAGGGCTCGGCACTGTCCACGGGGCAGAAGCAGCGGCTGCTGATCGCCCGCGCCCTGGCCCGCCGGCCCCGCATTCTACTGTTCGACGAAGCGACGAGCGCGCTCGACAACCGGGCTCAGGCCCGCGTGCAGGCGTCCCTCAGGAAGCTGAGCGCGACGCGCGTCGTCATTGCCCACCGGCTCAGCTCGATACGCGACG
This sequence comes from Acidobacteriota bacterium, assembly GCA_011523485.1. The sequence continues at coordinate 533 of WTGR01000378.1, read as the reverse complement.
TGGACCGCATCTACGTGATGGACCGGGGTCGCATCGTCGAGAGCGGCCGCTACGACGATCTGATGCGGCGCGCCGGCGTCTTCGCCGCACTGTCCCGTCGCCAGATCATCCAGGGTTAGCCTAGACGGCCCACTCTCCCGACGGATCACCGTCATGCGTGCGCTGTCACGGGCAACCGTGATAATCACCGATATAGCAGCGTGACTCGTCGTCGAAGCGCCCTCCGATCGTTCGTCGTCTCGGCGGCCCCACTCCTGGGCCGATGGCCGACGGATCGCGGCGCTCAGAGGTCACAGCGTTGACGAACGTATGAGTGGTTGACAAAGGGTCATTCCATAGCAGCTAGTGGTGCGTCACATCAAAACCTGTGGGTAAACGGACTTGAGTTTGCACCGCGCATCGTCGACCTTCATGTGCCAGTCGACACCGCGTTGGGTGTTGTTGACGTCGGCGGACCACGCAGACACTTCGCCGTGCAGCGTCGCCAAGTCCCCAATGCGACGCCCCTGCAGGCATTGGCGCGTCATGGCGCT
>WTGR01000449.1 GCA_011523485.1 Acidobacteriota bacterium | reverse complement strand
GGTGGGCATGATGGAGGACGCCGGCGGGGTCGTCGGGCGCACGTTCCGCGGTCCGGGAGACGTCGTGGTGCTGTTGGGGCGACCGGGCGGGACGCTCGGCGGCAGCGAGTACCTGAAGGTGATGCACGGGCTCGTGCGGGGCGTGCCGCCGGTGTTGGACCTGGCGGCGGAACGCGCCTTGCAGCGGCTCGTGGCGGATCTGGCCGCGGCCGGGCGCCTGCGTTCCGCGCACGACTGCTCGGACGGCGGTCTGTCCGTCGCCCTCGCGGAGTGCGCGTTCGAGAGCGGCGGGACAGGCTTCGACGTGACGGTTCCCGCCGTGGAGGAATCCGCCGGCATGGCGGCGGCGCTCTTCGGCGAGGCGGCCTCGCAGGTCGTGGTGTCGGTTCGGGAGGCGGACGCCGACCCCCTGCTGGCGCAGGCCTCCGCGGCGGGCGTGCCTGCGCTCGTGCTGGGGCGCACCGGCGGCGGGCGGCTGCGGATGCGGATCGACGGTGAGCCGGCCGTCGACGTTGCGCTCGCCGAGGCGGAGCAACGGTGGTCGGGCGGGCTGTCCCGGTACTTCGAAGCGCCGGCGGCATGAGGGATCGCTCCGCCGCCGGGCAGGCTGACGGCATGGACGACAAGTTCCACGACGAATGCGGCGTCTTCGGCATCCACGGCCACGAAGATGCGTCGTCGCTGACCTACCTCGGCCTGTACGCGCTGCAGCACCGGGGCCAGGAGAGCGCCGGCATCGCGGCGGCGTGCAACGGCGCGGTGAAGCTTTCGCGGGCGATGGGCTACGTCGGCGACGCCTTCAACGACCGGATGCTGGCCGCGCTGCCCGGCCGGTCGGCGATCGGCCACGTCCGCTACTCGACCTTCGGGGACAGCCGCATCGTCAACGCGCAGCCGATACTCATCGACTGCTCCCACGGGCAGATCGCGCTCTGCCACAACGGCAACCTGGTCAACGCCGGCGAGCTCCGGCAACGGCTGGTGCGGGAAGGCTCGATCTTCCAGACCAACAGCGACACCGAGGTCGTGCTGCATCTCTACGCCCGCTCGAGCGCCGCGACGCCCGAGGACGCCATCGTCGAGTCGGTCTCGCAGGTCAGCGGCGCGTTCTCGCTCGTCCTGCTGACGCCGAAGAACCTGATCGCCGTGCGCGATCCGCACGGATTCAGGCCGCTGGCCCTGGGCCGCCTCGGGGACGCCTACGTCGTCTGCTCGGAGACCTGCGCGATGGACTTGATCGGCGCTCGCTACGAGCGGGATGTGGAGCCGGGCGAGGTGCTGGTGATCGGCAACGACGGGATGCGCTCGTACAAGCCGTTCCCGGCCGCCCCGGCGGCCCACTGCGTGTTCGAGCACGTCTACTTCGCGCGGCCCGACAGCGACGTCTTCGGCCAGAGCGTCAACGCGGTGCGCACGAATCTCGGCCGCCTGCTCGCGCAGGAGTCGGCCGTCGACGCCGACGTCGTCGTCCCGATTCCCGACTCGGGTGTCGTCGCCGCCATCGGCTACGCCGAGAGCTCCGGCATCCCGCTGAAGATGGGGCTCATCCGCAACCACTTCGTCGGGCGCACTTTCATCCAGCCGCAGCAGTCGGTGCGCGAGCTCAAGGTGAAGGTGAAGCTGAACACCGTGCGGAGCGTGCTCGAAGGGAAGCGGGTGGTGCTGGTGGACGACTCGATCGTGCGCGGGACGACGAGCCAGAAGATCGTGTCGATGATCAAGGCGGCCGGCGCGCGCGAGGTGCACATGCGCATCAGTTGTCCGCCGACCGTGGCGCCGTGCTACTACGGCATCGATACGCCGCATCGCGACGAGTTGATCGCGGCCCGGCACAGCGTCGACGAGATCCGCGACTTCATGGGGGCCGACACGCTCGCCTACCTGAGCATCGAGGGGTTGCGCGAGGCGGTCGGCAAGCGTCACGATCAGTACTGCAACGCGTGCTACACCCGGGCATATCCGATCGATCCCCCCAGCGACACCGAGGCCTACCGGCAGATGGTGCTCAAGATCGCCGAGGTCGCGGAGATGGCGTCGAGCGAGCCGTGACCTGCAACCGCGCGGCGCGGATCGGAAGGGCGACGCCGGCGAGACGGCGCGCCCGGCTGCGGTCCGCCGCGGCAGTCGTCCTGTCGTGGTGGCTGCTGTGCTGCGCGGGCGTCCCGCCGGGGCTTGCGCAGGCGACGCCCGGGCTGGCGCAGACGATCACCGCGCTCGGCGACTTCGACTACGCGGTGCGCGTGGAAGCGTCCCGCCGCATCCGTCGTCTCGACCCGGCCTTCGTCGCGCCGCTGCTCGTCGAAACCGCCCACGAGCACGGAGACAGCTACGTGCAGTTCCGCGCCGCGGTGCTGCTGTCGGGGCTGGGCGGCCCCCATGCGCGCGAGTTCTTTCGGCAGGCGCTCGACGCGCCCAACGATCGCGTGCGGGCCGCGGCGTACGAAGTGGCGGAGCATGATCCGGATGGCGCGCTCGCGCCCGTCCTGCTGGCCGCCCTCGAAGCCGAGACCTCCGAGTTCGTGCGCCCGGCGCTGCTGCGCGCACTCGCCGCGCACGACGACGACCCGGCGGTGCGCGAGCAGCTCGTCCGCGACATAGACCGCGGGGAGGGACACTTTCGTGCGGCGGTCATCGAGGCGCTCGGCGAGCACGGCGCGGCCTACGCGGTCGAGCCGCTCATCCGGCTCGCGTCCGGCGAGGGACCGCTGCGGGACGACGCGCTGCTGGCCCTGGGCCGGATCGGAGACGGTCGCGCGCTGCCGGTGATGGCGGCCGCGCAGACGCAGGCGGCGGACACGCTGCAGCCGATCGTCTCGGCGTCGGCCTGTCTGCTCGGGATCGATTGCCGGAACCAGGTGCGGTACGTCGTCCAGGCCATGGAGTACGGCGCCGCGCGCGGCGGCGGCGACCGGGTATTGCTGCGCGCGGCGGCTGCCGCGGCGGGCGCGCTTGCCGCGGCCGGCCGCAGCGAGGCGCTGGACGCGCTGATCGCGGCGGGCGTCGGGGCCGATGATCCCGCGAGGGCCCCGCTTGCGCTTGCGCTGGGCTCGGTGGCGTTGCGCGATCCGGTGCGGATGCTGGAGGCGCTCGCCGCCCGTGAGGATCCGGAAGCGGTTCTTCTCCTGTTGCGCGACGCGTTCGACATGCTCGACGAGGACCTGGCGGAGGAGCGCTTCTACGTGTCGATGCGAAGCGTACTCCGGGACGAGAGGCGGATCCCGGGCGCCCGCGCGCTGGCCGAGGCGGTGATTCGAGTACTGGAATTCTAGGCGCCTGCGCCGCAGAACGCACGAGTGCGAGCTGTGGGCGCAAGCTCCCGGAGCGGGGCGGGATGGGCCGAAGCGCCGAGCCCGCGGCGTTTCGGGGCGCTGGAGACGAAGCGGGGGCGGCGACGGGGGTTCATGGATTACAAGACGTCGGGCGTCGACATCGACGCCGGCACGGAGGTGGTCGAGCGGGTCAAGCGGTTCGCCAAGAGCACGTTCACGGAAGGGGTGCTGAGCGACATCGGTGCGTTCGGCGGGCTGTTCCGGCCCGAGCTGTCGGGCATGAACGAGCCCGTGCTGGTCGCGAGCGCGGACGGCGTCGGCACCAAGCTGGCCGTGGCGTCCGCCGCCGGCGTGCACACGACGGTCGGCGTGGACCTGGTCAACCACTGCGTCAACGACATCCTCGTGCAGGGCGCGCGGCCGGTCTTCTTCCTGGACTACCTGGCGACCGGCCGCCTGTCCCCCGACGTGTCCGCCGCCGTGATCGAGGGGATCGCCATCGGCTGCCGGCAGAACGGCTGCGCGCTCCTCGGCGGCGAAACGGCAGAGATGCCCGGCTTCTACGCCGACGGCCAGTACGACCTGGCGGGCTTCGTCGTCGGTCTGGTCGACCGCGCGCGGATCATCGACGGTCGTTCGATCGTACCGGGCGACGTCCTCGTCGGCCTGCCGTCGAGCGGGCTGCATACGAACGGCTACTCGCTCGCGCGGCGCATCCTCTTCGACCGGCTCGGGCTGCGGGTCGACTCGGTCGTCGAGGCGCTCGACTGCACCGTCGGCGAGGAGCTGCTGCGGACGCATCGCTCGTACCAGTCGGCGGTCCGTCCCGTGATCGAGACCGGCTGCGTGAAGGGGATCGCCCATATCACCGGCGGCGGCCTGACCGAGAACGTGCCGCGCATCCTGCCCGACGGCTGCGCCGCGATCATCGATCCGGAGCGTTGGGAGGCTCCGCCGATCTTCGATTTCCTGCGCGAGCACGGCGAGGTGCCGGAGGCGGACATGTACCGCACCTTCAACATGGGGATCGGTCTCGTCGTGGTCTGTGGGCGAGAGGACGCGCACCGCGTCGTCTCGAAGCTCATCACCTGCGGCGAGATCGGCGCGGGGCTCATCGGGAACGTCGGCGAAGCGGGTGACGGGAAGCGCCTGGTCCAGTACGCCCGGGTCGAGCTGCCCGGAGACGGCGGAGCGGCGTGCGGTCCATGAGCGGGCAGGTATCCGAACCCACGGGCGGCCATGGAAACCGCAGGCTCGGCGTGCTCATCTCGGGCCGCGGCAGCAACCTGCAGGCGATCATCGACGCGATCGCCGAACGGCGGCTCGACGCGGAGATAGCGGTGGTCATCTCGAACCGGCGGGATGCGGCGGGCCTCGACCGGGCGCGACGGGCCGGCATCGGCACGGCCGTCTTCAGTCACACGAGCTACGGGTCGCGTGAGGCGTTCGACGCCGCGGTTGCGGTCGAGCTCAAGCGGCGCGGCGTCCGTCTCGTCTGTCTGGCCGGGTTCATGCGCCTGCTCGGCGACGGCTTCGTCGCCGCGTTCCCGAACGCCATTCTCAACATCCACCCCTCCCTGCTGCCCGCCTTCGTCGGGCTCGACGCCCAGCGCCAGGCGTGGGAGCACGGGGTCAGGGTGACCGGCGCGACCGTCCATATCGTGACGCCGGAGCTCGACGACGGCCCCATCGTCCGGCAGGCGGCGGTTCCGGTGTTGCCTGCCGATACGCCCGAGTCGCTCGCCGCCCGCATACTGGTCGAGGAGCACCGCATCTATCCGGAGGCCATTCAGGCGGTCCTGGACGGCGGCTGGCGGATAGACGGCCGCCGCTTCGTCGAAGCTTCGTGACGTCCGGCCCGGGGATTGCCCGGCGGCGGGCGGAACCCGGGTGTCCGGCGTGTTCTCGGTACAATGATCCCGATGACGCTTCAGGAGCAGATCGACTACCTCGCCAAGGGCTGCGTCGACATCGTTCGGGAGCCCGAGCTGCGGGCCAGGCTGGAGCGCTCGGCCGCGTCCGGCGAGCCCCTCACCGTGAAGGTGGGATTCGACCCGACTGCGCCGGACCTGCATCTCGGCCACACCGTGCTGCTCCGCAAGATGAAGCACTTTCAGGATC
>WTGR01000161.1 GCA_011523485.1 Acidobacteriota bacterium | reverse complement strand
CGTAGGCGGCCACGAAGCCGCCGCTTCGCTGGTCCTGGTAGATGATGAGCTTGTCTTCGTAGAGCAACGGCGAGCCGGCCGGCCCATGGTAGTTCGAGATGCGCCCCACCTCGGTGTGCCAGAGCACGGTCCCGTCGAAGTCGAGGGCCGCCAGTCCCCGGCTGCCGAGCGACACGTAGACGCGCTCGCCGTCGGTGGTCGGGGTGGCCGAGGCCGGCCCGTTCTTCTGGTGCACCGACTCCCGCGGGCCCGGCGCCACCTCGGTTTCCCACAAGAGCGCCCCGTCGCCGCGTCGAAAGGCCAGGACGTACAGGCGCCGGCCGCCCTCGCGGCCTGCCGTCAGGAAGATGCGGTCACCCCACACGACGGGCGAGGAGTTGCCCCGTCCCTGCACCGTGGTGCGCCAGACGACATTGTCGGTGGCGCTCCAGCGGTCGGGATAGCCGGAGTCCGCCACGAGGCCCTGCCCGGACGGTCCGCGCCAGCGCGGCCAGTACCGCGCACCCTCGCCCTCGACCGGAATCATGCCCACGGCCGGCGTCTGCGCCTGCGCGCTTCCGACCGGCGCGACGACGGCGAGCGTGCTCAGTCCCAGCACGACGACCAATGCAAGTTGAAGATGAGCCTTCATGCCCCCTCCTCGGAGATGGTATGCGCCACGGCTTGCGGAACCACATGCATGGCGCCGGACGGAGCCCCGTGCCGCGCCATCTCGTTCGCATTCACGGTTCCGTAGATGGAGTCGCCGCGGGCGACCTCGTCGCCCCGCTCGTTGGTGACGATGCTCTCGCCGTGAATGATCCGCCGGCCCATCCGCGTCACCGTGGACACGCAGGTCAGCCGGCCGTCCGCGACCGGCCGGAAGTACTTGATCCGCAAATCGATGGCCACGACCGAGCCGCCCGCCTCGACCAGGGGACGAATCTCGTCGCGCGCCAGCACCGCGTAGGCGATGCCGGTGTCGACCAGCGCGGCCGTGACCCCGCCGTGCAGAATGCCGACCGGTTGCGCGAGGTCCGGGCGGTGCCGGATGGTCAGGACGGATCGTCCCGGTTGCATGTCCACGATCTGCAGTCCGATGAGCCGAAAGAACGGCAACGCGACGGCGCGCGCGCGGAGGGCGTCGAGATAGTCCGAAGGTCGAGCCACTGGTGCCGCCTGTCCGCCCGATTGCGCCTGATGGCGAATGGACGCGATGCAGCATTATACGCGTCTCGCTCTTGCTCCACGCCGTGCGGCAACCTGCCGGAGCCCCGGCGGGGGCGGCTATAATCGGCGCCAATCGGCGAAGGTCATCGGCGCCGGCCGGCGCGCAAGGGTCGGCGCCAGCGGTGCGGCGCCGACTGCCGTCATGCTGACGATTCCGGTCACGGACCGTTGCCGGCTCGTTCCGCTCGACCTGGCGGACGCCGACGAGCTCTTCTCCCTGACCGATGCCAACCGCGGTTACCTGCGCCAATGGCTGCCGTGGCTGGACAGCGTTCGGCGGGTCGACGACACGCGGACGTTCATCCGCGCCGCGCGGGCGCAGGCGGCCCGCAACGACGGCGTCCAGCTCGCCCTGACCGTGGACGGCCGCATCGCCGGCGTCGTCGGGCACCACCACGTCGATTGGCGGAACCGGAGCACCGCGCTCGGGTACTGGATCGGCGAGTCCTTTCAGGGCCTGGGGCTGGCCACGGCGGCGTGCCGCGCGCTGATCACGCGCGCGTTCGAAACCGCCCGACTGAACCGCATCGAGATTCGGTGCGCGTCGGGCAACCACCGGAGCCGGGCGATTCCGGTCCGGCTCGGCCTGCGGGAGGAAGGGCTGCTGCGCGACGCGGAGTGGCTCTACGACCACTTCGTCGACCACGTGGTCTATGCGGCGCTGGCGAGGGAATGGCGGTTTCCCGGAGACGGCGCCGGAGCCGGGAGGGGCAGATGAGGAACTGCAACGGAGCGCTCGGGGAACGGGTGGGGAAACACATGCGGCTCGCGGTCATCGGAGCGGTCCTGCTGCTCGTTGCGGGAACGACGCTTGGTGCGCAGGACTGGCCGCACTTCCTGGGTCCGGCGCGTGACGGCCACTATTCGGGGCCGCCGCTCGAGCGCGCCTGGCCGGGCGGTACGCCGCGCGAGCTCTGGCGACGCGCGGTCGGCGAGGGCTTTGCGGGCCCGGTCGTTTCCGGAGGCCGCCTGCTGCTGTTCCATCGGCTGCGGGACCGCGAGGTGCTCGAGGCGCTCGACGCCGAGACCGGTGACCCCATCTGGCGGTACGACTATCCGTCGAACTACCGCGACGATTTCGGGTTCGACGAAGGACCGCGTTCCGCGCCGGTCGTGTCGGGAGGCCGCGTGTATACGTTCGGCGCGCAGGGGCAGTTGCATGCGGTCGATCTCGACACCGGCGTGGGGGTCTGGAACGTCGATACCCGGGCCCGGTTCCGCTTTCGCAAGGCGTTCTTCGGCGCGGCCGGTTCGCCGCTCGTCGAGGGCGGGCGGGTGATCGCCAACGTCGGCGGGCCGGACGCCGGCATCGCGGCCTTCGATGCCGACTCGGGCGAGGTGCTCTGGACCGTGCCCGGCGAGGAAGCGAGCTACTCGTCGCCGGTGGCGGCGACTTTCGACGGCGTCCGGCACGCGCTCTTCTTCACGCGCGACAACTTCGTGAGCCTCGATCCCGCCAGCGGCCGGGAGCGTTTTCGCCGGAGCTGGCGGGCCCGCATCCGGGCCTCGGTCAATGCCGCGACGCCGCTGGTCGCCGATGACCTCGTCTTCGTTTCGGCGCAGTACGGTACGGGCGCCGGTCTGTTTCGAATCGCCGGATCGAGCCTCGACGAGGTGTGGAGATCGAATGAGGTGATGTCGAATCACTATGCGACGAGCGTGCACCGGGATGGCTACCTCTACGGCTACCACGGACGGCAGGAATTCGGACCGAGCCTGCGCGCCGTGGCTCTCGAAACCGGCGATGTCGCCTGGGACGTGCCGCGATTCGGCGCCGGCAGCGTGTTGCTGGCCGGCGATCTCCTCGTCGTGATGCGGGAGTCGGGTGAACTGGTGCTGGCCGAGGCTTCCCCGGACGCGTTCACGCCGGTGGCTCGCGCGCGTCTGCTGCGAGGCACGGTGCGGGCCTATCCGGCGCTGGCCGGCGGCCGGTTGTACTTGCGGAACGACGACACGCTGCTCGCGGTCGACCTCACCCGGTGAGGCATCGACGGGGCAGGGTCGGCCTGCTGCCATCACCCGGAGACAGCCATGCTGGAGTTGCTCGTCGTGGTTGGCCTCGTAGTGGGAACCTCCGCGGCCTGCTCGCTGTTCGAGGCGGTTCTGTATTCGGTTCCGGCCAGTCGTATCGAGGCGCTCGACGGCGCGAACCGGCCCTCGGGCCGCATCCTGAAGGAGATGCGGCAGAAGGTGGACCGGCCGATCGCCGCCGTGCTGTCGTTGAACACCATCGCCAACACCGGCGGCGGCGCGCTGGCCGGCGCTCTCGCCGCCGGGGTCTTCGGCGCGTCGCGGATCTGGGTGTTCTCGGTCGTTTTCACGCTGGCGATCCTCCTGTTCTCCGAGGTGCTCCCGAAGACGGTCGGCGTCGTGTACGCCCGGGCCCTGGCCCCGCTCGTCGCCCGGCCTCTGGCGTGGCTCGTGGCGTTCTTCCGTCCCCTCATCGCGCTGACGCAGCTCGCCACCCGCGCGGTTCGCTCCGAATCCCAGGAGGACCGGATCTCCGACGACGAGTTGCTCACGATGGTCAGGCTCGGCCTGCGGTCGGGCGATTTCCGGCCGCACGAAGCCCGTGTGATTCAGAATGTTCTCGCGCTCGAACGGCGGACCGTGTCGGAGATCATGACGCCCCGCCCCGTAGTCTTCATTCTCGGCGCGGCGGTGACCGTCCGCGACGCCGCGGCGATGGCGGAGATGGACGAGTACAGCCGCATTCCCGTCTACGCAAGCGACCCCGAGGAGCTCGTAGGCGTCGTGCACAAGGTCGACATCCTGAAGGCGGTTGCGGAGGATCGTTTCGAGACGACCCTGGAGAAGATGATGCGGCCCATCAACTTCGTGGTCGCCGCGGCGCCTCTCGATCAGGTGCTGAGGACCTTTCTGGCCCGTCGCGGGCACATGCTGGCGGTGATCGACGAATTCGGAGGATTCGCCGGCATCGTCACGCTGGAGGACGTACTGGAGGAGCTCATCGGACGCGAGATCGTCGACGAGTTCGACCAGGTAACCGACCTGCGCGCGTTTGCCAGACGGCGGCGATTGATGGCAACGCAGCGCGAGAGCGCCGGCGATTCGTAAGGCCGTCCAGGCGTCTTTCCCGGGCCGCTTTCGCGGAGCGCTCCCGTTGCATAAGAGGCCCGCGGTAGAAGCGATGTGCGTGCGGCGGCCTGCCGGAACGAACCCGCGCGCTTTCATAGGTATGAATCTGTAGTAGACTGTCGCGCAATCGCGAGTTCGGGGATCCGCGCCATTCTGTCGCGGGTCCGGTCCAAAGGGGGCAGGTGACAATGTCGAAGAGCGGGATCCTGGAAGCGCTGAGGGACGAGGAGAAGTCGCTCAAGACTCAGCTTGTCGCGATACAGCGAGCAATCGAGGCGATAGAGCTGGCCGACGCGCCGGCGCCTTCCGCACGGGGCAAGAAGAAGGCCCGCAAGGTGGCGGTCGTAGCCGCCGCGCCGGCGAAGCGGAAGCGGGCGATGACGGAGGAGCAGCGTCAGGCCATCTCGGAGCGGATGCGGAAGTACTGGGCGTCGAGACGGGAAGGAAAAGCGGAGGGGTAAGTCGAGGTCCAGGGGAGCATGGGGAAGCACCCCCGCCATTCCTGGCGGCGGCGCTCCCCGGCTTGTTCTGGGGCTATCCCTCTACTGCTCGGTAGAGCTGCCGCGCGGGTCCAGCAGCAGCTTCTGCACGCGCCAGTTGTTCAGGTCGGCGACGTACAGGGTTTCGTCGGAGCGACACGAGATCCCGTGCACCCAGTTGAACTGTCCGAGTTGACGGCCTGATTCTCCGAGCCATCCCAGGACCTTGCCGTCCAGTGTCATCTTGTAGATGCGCCCCGGCTCCACGTCGGACGCGAACAGGTACTGTGTTTCTCCGCCGGAGATGCAGATTGTCCAGGGCGCGGTCTCGTCGGGCGCGTTCGGGTTCACGTTGCCCAGGACCGGTTGCCGCGTCTTGTCGTACGGCACGTTGAGATGGATGATCTGCAGCAGGTTTCCGTCGGAATCGAACTTCTGGATGCGCCGGTTGGTACGGTCGGCGACGTAGACGTGTCCGCTGCGGTCGACGCCCAGGTTGTGCGGCAGCCGAATCTGTCCCGGCCCCGTGCCGTAGGTGCCCCACGACTTGATCCAGTTGCCATGCTTGTCGAACTTGGCGACGCGTGAGTTGACGTAGCCGTCGCTCACGTAGATGT
>WTGR01000152.1 GCA_011523485.1 Acidobacteriota bacterium | reverse complement strand
CCGCGTAGTCGCCGTCGGGCACGAAGCAGATCTCGTGGCTGTCCGGCTTGTCGGCTACGAGCAGGCCGTGGTCGCGAGCGTAGTCGCGGACCTCCGCTTTCAGCATGTCGCCGAGCGGGAAGCTGGCGCGGGCGAGCTGCGATTGCGTGAGGGAGAAGAGGAAGTAGCACTGGTCCTTGGCCTGGTCGGCGGCGCGGCGGAGCCGCCGGACGGAGCGTCCGCCTGCCGCCGGCACGGTCTCCACCCGGGCATAGTGGCCGGTGGCCACCTGCTCGGCGTCGAACCCTACCGCGCGGTCGAGCAGGCTCGCGAACTTCAAGTCGCTGTTGCAGCGCACGCAGGGGATGGGCGTGCGTGCCGCCGCGTACTCGTGCACGAACGGGGAGACTACCCGCTCTTCGAACCGGCGCTCGAAGTTGACGATGTAGTGCGGAATGCCGATGCGCCGAGCAACCCGGCGCGCGTCATGGAGGTCGTCGAGGGTGCAGCAGGAGCCGAACGACTGCGTGCCGTCCCGCTGATCGTAGAGTTGCATCGACAGGCCCACCACGTCGTGGCCGTCGGCGGCCAGCAGTGCGGCCGCCACGGACGAGTCGACGCCACCCGACATCGCGGCAACGATTCGCATCGGTTCGTTTCCAGTGTACAGATTCGGGTCCGGCCGGACGGGCCGAGCCGCGGCGTTCAGGCCGGGGCGTGCGCCGCGCCGGCCCGCGACAGCGCACGGAGCCTGGCGACGAGCGGGGGCAGGACGCCGACGAGCCGGTCGATTTCGTCGTCCGTGTTTCCGAGGCCCAGGCTGAAGCGAATGGAGCTCTGCGCGCGCCGCGGGGTCAGCCCCATCGCCCGGAGCACGTGCGACGGCTCGAGCGTCCCCGACGAGCAGGCGGAGCCGGTCGAGACGGCGATGCCCTCCAGGTCGAGCGCGATCAGCAGCGCCTCGGCCTCCACGCCGTGGAAGCTGATGTTCGTGGTGTTCGGGACGCGCTCGCCGCCGCCGTTCACGGCCGTGTCCGGAACGCGGTCGAGCAGCGAGGATTCCAGGCGGTCGCGCAGGGTGCGCAGCCGCGCCGCTTCGCGCGACAGCTTGGCGGCGGCCAGCCGCGCCGCCACGCCGAGCCCGACGATGGCCGGTACGTTCTCGGTTCCCGCCCGGCGGTTCCGTTCCTGTCGCCCGCCGGTCGTGGGGGCCACGAGTCGCATCCCGCGCCGAATCCAGAGCGCACCGACACCCTTAGGGCCATTGAACTTGTGCGCGGAGATCGACAACAGGTCGACACCGAGGGCGCCCACGTCGAGCGGCAGCTTGCCGGCCGTCTGCACGGCGTCGGTGTGGAACACGGCGCCGCGGCGGTGCGCGATGCCGGCCAGCTCGGCGATCGGCTGCAACGTGCCGATCTCGTTGTTCGCGTGCATGACGGAGACGAGCGCGGTGTCGTCGGTGATGGCCGCCTCGAGCGCCGCCGGCTCGACGACGCCGGCGGCGCCGACCGGCAGCAGCGTCGAGGTCCAGCCGCGCTTCGACAGCGCCTTCAGCGTGTTGAGGACCGCCTCGTGCTCGATGGCGGACGCGATGAGGTGGCGGCGTCCGGCCGCCGGCGACGCCTCTGCCACCCCGCGGATCGCCAGGTTGTCGGCTTCTGTGCCGCTGCCGGTGAAGATGACGTCGTTGGGCCGCGCGCCGAGGAGCTCCGCCACCGCCGAGCGTGCGTCGTCGAGGGCCGCCTTGGCCGCCTGACCGAACGCGTGGATGCTCGACGCGTTGCCGAAGCAGCCCCGGACCGCCTCGTGCATGGCGTCGGCGACCTCGGCGGCTACCGGAGTGGTGGCGTTGTGGTCCAGATAGGCGCGCACTCGGAGCGATCCTAGCACCCGGAGCACCGCGCGGGCTCCTGGACAAGGTCCGGACGCCATTCTGTATACTGATTGGGAATTTCAAGATCTCCGATTCGCCACGCGGTGGTGGCCCAGCGACCAGAGGAAGCTTCATGTGGAAACGCGACGAAGTACGCCCGCCGGACGACGGCAATGACGTAGAAGAACATCCCTTGGCCGGCATCGCGAGCACGGGCGCCTCGAGGCGCGCGCCCGTCGCCGAACGGCCGGCATCGCGGGACGTGGTCAACATCGGCAAGTCCGTGATCATCAAGGGCGAGTTGAGCGGCAGCGAGAACCTGACGATCGAGGGGCAGTTCGAAGGCAAGATCGAGTTGCGGGACAACGCCTTGACCGTGGGTCCCAACGGCAAGATCAAGGCCGAGATGCTGTTCGCCAAGTCGGTCGACATACTCGGTCGGGTGACCGGCAAGATCATGGCGGTCGACGTGGTGAGCATTCGCGAGAACGGTGCGGTCGACGGAGACATCACCGCGCCCCGCATCGCCATCGCCGACGGCGCCCATTTTCGCGGCAGCGTCGACATGCGCCGCGACAGCGTGAAAGCGGAACCGCGGGAGTCGGTCGTCGGCAAGGCCCCCGCCGCGCCCAAGGGACAGGTCGCCCCCGTTCAGGCGCCGCCGCAGCCGGGCCAGGCGCCGCCGCCCAGGGTGGGCCGCGCGGCCGGCGGGCGGCAGGGCCGCTAGGAGTCTGCGCCGCAGACGTGACGGGGATGTGCGCCCGCGGTCGATGACAGGTCTTGTCACGCGTTTGGGATCCGGTTCGCCCGGCGGAGGCGGGCCCGCGCCCGAGATGGGCGCCACGCTTTCCGTTCCCGATCGGATTGTCTCGACGCGCGCGGTCGGCATCCTGCTCGATGCGCTCCGCAGCCGGGAATCCCCGATGCTGCTCGATCTCGGTCGCGTCGTCGGCGACAACGTCGCCTTCTTCACGTCCAGGTTCGCATGCCGGCTGGTCGTGGTCGACCTGTTCGCGGATCTGGACGAGCGGTCGTCCGCGGGTGAACGGGACGGGGATCAGAGCGGAGAGTGGGTCGCGGAGACGATCCGGGCGGAGCCCGAGTCCGTCGACGCGATTCTGTGCTGGGACACGCTCGAGCACCTGACGGCCGTCGAGGGGCAGATCCTGGCCGAGAGGCTCACTCGCGTGCTGAGGCCGGACGGCGTTCTGCTGTTGAGCTTCAGCGGCGAGTGGAACGCCCGGCCGGGCTACGCCACCTACGGCATCGTCGACCGGTCGACCTTGCGGCGGCAGTTCTACGCCGGCGCGTCGCGGCAGATGCGCGTGCTGACGAGTCGTGAGGTGACGGAGACGTTTCGGAACCTCTCGATCGTCGATGCATGCCTGCTTGCGACGCGGGCGCAGGAGATGGTGTTTCGAAAGCCGTCGCACTCGACGGCGACCGGCAAGGGCGTCGCGTCGCGCGCGCGCCTCGATGCTTAAGTTTTCACAGGATGGCCCGACCGATTGTCGCTCTGCTGACCGATTTCGGCACCACAGACCATTACGTAGGTGCGATGAAGGGGGTCGTTCTGGGGATCTGTCCCGAGGCGGCCGTCGTCGACATCTCGCACGATGTGCCGGCCCACGACGTGCTGACGGCCGGTCTCGAGCTGGCGGCGGCCTACCGCTACTTTCCCGCCGGCACGGTGTTTCTCGTGGTCGTCGATCCGGGGGTCGGCTCGAGTCGCCGCGGGTTGGCCGCCGAGGCGGGAGACTATCGCTTCGTGGCGCCCGACAATGGTGTCCTGACGGCCGTGTTCCAGGAGACGCCGCCGAAACGCGTGGTCGAGCTTACCGAGCGCAGGTATGCCCGGCCGACGGTGAGCCGGACGTTCGAGGGGCGAGACCGCTTTGCGCCCGGAGCGGCGTGGCTCGCCAAGGGCGTTCAGTTGCCGGCGCTCGGCCGGCCGCTGACCGACTACTCCAGCATCGGGATTCCGACGCCGGAGACGAGCGACGGGCGAATCGCCGGCGAGGTGTTGCGGGTCGACGCCTTCGGCAACCTCATCACCAACATAGGCCGGCGGGCGTTCGACGTTCTCTGTCGGGGCGGCGCCATCCGCATCGAGGTGGGCGGCGAGGACATCGGCCGTCTGGTCGAGACCTACGCGGACATCGGCCCGGACGAGGTGTGTGCGCTCTTCGGAAGCACGGATTGCCTCGAATTCGCGGCGAACTCGGCCAGCGCCGCCGTGCGCCTGTCGGTCGAACGCGGGGCGCGGGTGATCGTCAGCCGTCCGTGACGGCGCCGTGCGAGCCCGGGCGGGGGGCTGCGAGCACGAAATCGCAAGGGACGGGCACGAAGAGGGAAAAGGACGCAGATGTTCGATCTTGAGTTGACCGAGGAACAGCGGCTGCTGGAGCAGTCCGTGCGCGAATGGGCCGGCCGCGAGGTGGCGCCCCGGATCCGCGAGCTGGATCGCCAGCATCGATTCGATCCCGCCATCCTCACGCAGATGGCGGACCTGGGGCTGTTGGGCATGTGCGTGCCGCGCGAGTACGGCGGCGCCGGAATGGACTACCTCAGCTACGGTCTGGCGTGCGAGGAGACCGAGTACGTCGATACGTCGTTGCGCGTGATCCTGTCCGTGCACCTCGCCCTGAACTCGCTGACCGTGTTGACCTGGGGCACCGAGGATCAGAAGCGGCGTTACCTCCTTCCGCAGGCCCAGGGGCGGAAGATCGCCAGCTACGGGCTCACCGAGCCGGGGGCGGGCAGCGACGTCCGCGGGATGCAGTCGGTGGCCGTCAAGAGCGGCGACCGCTACGTGCTCACGGGCGAGAAGATGTGGATCTCGCTGGCCGACGTGGCGGATCACTTCCTGGTGTTCGCCTACAGCGACCTGGAGAAGAAGCAGAAGCGCGACGTCTCCGGCATCAGCGCGTTTCTCGTGGAGCGGAGCTTTCCGGGCTTCTCCAGCGGCACGCTGACCGAGAAGTGGGGAATTCTCGCGGGCGGAAGATCGCCAGCTACGGGCTCACCGAGCCGGGGGCGGGCAGCGACGTCCGCGGGATGCAGTCGGTGGCCGTCAAGAGCGGCGACCGCTACGTGCTCACGGGCGAGAAGATGTGGATCTCGCTGGCCGACGTGGCGGATCACTTCCTGGTGTTCGCCTACAGCGACCTGGAGAAGAAGCAGAAGCGCGACGTCTCCGGCATCAGCGCGTTTCTCGTGGAGCGGAGCTTTCCGGGCTTCTCCAGCGGCACGCTGACCGAGAAGTGGGGAATTCTCGCGGGCAACACGGGCTACTTCAAGATGGACGAGGTGGAGGTGCCCGAGGAGAACCTGCTCGGCCGCGAGGGCGAGGGCTTCAAGATCGCCATGTTCGCGCTCGACCAGGGACGCCTGAGCGTGTCGGCGGGCGCAACCGGCCTGATCCGGGCGTGCCGGGACGCGAGCGTGGCGTACGCCCGGGATCGGAAGACGTTCGGCGTGCCGATCGGCCAGCACCAGCTCGTCAAGGAGATGATCGCGCAGATGGAGTCCGACTACCAGGCGGCGCGGC
>WTGR01000258.1 GCA_011523485.1 Acidobacteriota bacterium | reverse complement strand
CGGGCGACGAGATCCTGGTGATCGGCGGCGGCGTCGTCGGGCTGCTCGCCGCGACATTGTGCCGGGACCTGCCCGGCGCACGGGTGACGGTGGTCGATCCCAACCGATCGCGCGCCGGGGTCGCGGCTGCCCTCGGCCTCGCCTACAGCCCGGAGCCGCCGCGCGGCGCGACCGCCGACCTCGTCATCCATGCCAGCGGGCAGCCCGCGGGGCTTCAGGCGGCGCTGGCCGCGGCCGGGCACGAGGCGACGATCGTGGAGGCGAGCTGGTACGGCGCGTCGCAGGTGGAGCTGCCGCTCGGCGAGGCATTCCACGCTCGACGCCTGACGCTCAGAAGCAGCCAGGTAGGCCACGTGCCGCCGGACCGCGCGCCGCGCTGGTCCCGGGGGCGTCGCCTGCAACTGGCGCTGACCCTGCTCGCCGATCCGCGCCTCGAGGTGCTGCTGACCGGGGAGAGCGGCTTCGACGAACTCCCGGTCGCACTCGCGGCGCTCGCCCGGCAGCCGGGGGATACGCTCTGCCACCGCATCCGGTACCCGGATCCGCCGGCCGACCCCGGCGCTGGGATCTGAGCGCAGCATCGGAAGGAGACGGAGCATCGTGTACAGCCTCAACGTCCGCGACCATTTCATGATTGCCCACAGCTTCACCGGAGAGGCGTTCGGGCCCGCGCAGAAGCTGCACGGCGCCACCTACGTCGTCGACGCGACGTTCGCGCGGCCGGCGCTCGACGCCGACGGCATGGTGGTCGACATCGGCCGCGCCGGGGCGGTCCTGAAGGAAATCCTGGGGGAGCTGAACTACCGCAACCTCGACGACGAGCCGGCCTTCGCCGGCCGCAACACCACGACCGAGTTCCTGGCCCGCGAGATCTTCGAGCGGCTCGCGGCCGCGATGCGGTCCGGAGCGCTCGGCGCGGGCGCCGCCGGCTTGACCTCCATCGCGGTGACGCTCCACGAGTCCCACGTCGCCTGGGGGCGCTACGAGGGGCGCCCGTGAGCGCACGCCGGCTGCATCTGGTCGTCCCCGGGGCGCTCGACCAGCAGACCGGCGGCTACATCTACGACGCCCGGATGGCGGAAGGGCTGCGCCGCCGCGGCTGGCGCGTGGACGTGCACGGCCTGCAGGGGACGTTTCCCGACGCCGACGCCGCGGCGGGCGCGAGCCTCTCCCGCGTGCTGGCGGGGCTCGACGACGGCTCGCGGGTGCTGATCGACGGACTGGCTCTCGGCGGTCTGCCCGAGCCGGTCGTCGCGCACCGGGAGCGGCTGCGGATCCTGGCCCTGGTGCACCATCCGCTCTCCGACGAGACGGGCCTTCCCGCGGCGGTGCGCAGGCGTCTGCGGGACCGGGAACGGCGCAGCCTGGCCGCGGTGGCCGGCGTGATCGTGACCAGCAGCTTCACGGCGCGCGGTCTCGGGCGCTTCGCGGTGGACGCGGCCCGGGTGCGCGTCGCGCCGCCGGGGACGGATCCGGCGCCGCCCGCGGCCGGACCGGCGCCGGGCGAGCCGCCGCAGTTGCTCTCGGTGGCGTCGGTGGTCCCGCGCAAGGGACACGACGTGCTGGTGCGGGCTCTCGCGCGGCTCCGCGATCTGTCGTGGCGATGCGTCTGTGCCGGGAGTCTGGACCGGGCGCCCGACCACGCGCGGCGGGTGCGGGCGCTGGCGGAGGAGCGCGGGCTTGCCGGGCGCGTCCGCTTCGCCGGAGAATGCGAGCGCGCGGCCCTGGACCGCATCTACGCCGCCAGCTCGCTCTTCGTTCTCGCGTCGCACTACGAGGGCTACGGCATGGTGCTGACCGAAGCGCTGGTCCGCGGGCTGCCGGTGGTGAGCACGACCGGCGGCGCGATCCCCCATACGCTGCCGGGGGACGCCGCGCTGCTGGTGCCGCCGGGCGACGACGCGGCGCTGGCGTCGGCGCTCGGCTCGCTGCTGGACGCGGAGGAGGCGCCGACGGCAACGGCGGCCGGGAAGGCGCCGGGCCCCGGTGCGGCCCGCCGGGCCGGGCTCGCGGCGGGGGCTCGCCGCCACGCGTCGGCGCTGCCCGATTGGACGGCGGCGGCACGGACGTTCGAGACGCAGCTTCTGGCGCTGGCGCCCGACGCGACCGGTTCGCGAAGCAGGCCGGCGGCGCCGGCGCACGACGACGGGGACGGGACGAGGACATGAGGTGACGATGCACTGGGTACGGTTTCTGCACGACGGCGGCACCGGATACGGGACGCTCGAGGACGGGGTCGTCACGCCGCACGAGGGCGACCCGTTCGGCCGCCACGCACCGGCCGGCGCCGGTATTCCCCGCGCCGCGGTCGAGCTGCTGGCCCCGGTCGCGCCGGGCAAGATCGTCGGCCTCGCCAACAACTTCCACGCCCTGATCGAGAAGATGGGCGGCAGCGTGCCGGCCGAGCCGCTCTACTTCATCAAGGCAAACACGTCGCTGAACGGGCCCGGGCAGCCGATCCGGCGCCCGCGGGGTTACGGCGGCAAGATCATCTTCGAAGGCGAGCTCGGCCTCGTGATCGGCCGGACCTGCCGCAACGCGGCGCCGGCCGAGGCGCTGGAGGCGCTGTTCGGCTGCACGTGCGTCAACGACGTGACGGCGATCGGGTTGCTGAAGAAGGATCCGAGCTTTCCGCAGTGGACGCGGTCGAAGGCCGCCGACACGTTCGGGGTCCTCGGTCCTGCGGTGGCGACGGGCCTCGATCCGTCGGCGCTGCGGGTGCGAACCGAGGTCAACGGCCAGGAGCGCCAGAACTATCCGGTTACGGACATGGTCTTCAGTCCGGCGGATCTGATCAGCCGGCTGTCGTTCGACCTGACCCTGGAACCGGGCGACGTCATCGCGTGCGGCACGTCCGTCGGTGTCGGCTCGCTGCGGGACGGCGACGTCGTGACGGTCAGCATCGACGGCGTCGGCGAGCTGACGAACACCTACGAGGACTCGCCCGCGGTATGAGCGAGACGTTCGATCCGGCGTGGCTCGCGCTGCGCGAGCCGGTCGACCACCGGTCGCGGTCGGCCGCCGCGATGTCCCTCCTGGCGCCGGCCTGGCGCGCGGGAGGCTGGACGCGCGTCGTCGACCTGGGCAGCGGCACCGGCTCGAATCTGCGGTACCTCGCCCCGCGGCTGCCGGGAGCGGGGCGCTGGACGCTGGTCGACCGCGATGGGGACCTGCTCGCGCGCGCGACGGCGCCGGACGGGGTGGAGGTGAAGCGCTTCGTGGGCGATCTGGCCGACGCCGGACTCGAGGCGATCCGCGACTCGGACGTCGACCTGGCGACCGGCTCGGCGCTCCTCGATCTGGTGTCCAGAGACTGGCTGCGCGGGCTGGCCGAAGCCTGCCGTGACGCCCGTTGCGCGGCGCTGTTCGCCCTGACCTACGATGGGACGATTCGGTGGACGGCGGCGGACGGCCGGCGGCCGGCGGCCGATCCGGACGACGCACTCGTCCGGCGGGCGGTGAACTCCCATCAGCGGCGGGACAAGGGGCTCGGCCCGGCGCTCGGTCCGATGGCCGGTCTGATGGCGGAAACCCTGTTCCGCGAAGCGGGCTACCGCGCCTGGCTGTTGCAGAGCCCGTGGCGGCTCGGACCGGACGACGCGGCGCTGGCGGAGGCGCTCGTGGACGGCTGGGAGTCCGCGGCGGCGGACGAGCTCGGGGACGTGCCCGGCGACGGTGCGGACCGTGACGGCGCCGCGCGCGTACGGGCCTGGGCGGAACGCCGGCGAGCGACGATCGAGAGCCGTCGTTTCGGGCTCACGGTCGGCCACCTGGATCTGCTGGCGTTGCCGGCCTGACCGGCGCGCGCAGATCGAGGTCGAAGAGGACGTCTTCGCCCAGACGGAACACCCTGCACGCGGGGCGGATCGCCTGCTCCAGGGTCGCGATCGGCGCCAGGGTGAAGGCCGGCCGGCCCGATCCGATGAGCAGGGGCGCGACCGCGACGTGCAGCCGGTCCACCGCGCCGGCATCCAGGAATCTCGACACGGTGACCCCGCCGCCCTCGATCAGGAAGCGGCGGCAGCCGCGGTCCCGAAGCGCCGCCAGCACGTCGTGCGGGTCGATGGTTCCGTAGGGACCGGCGGGCAGGTCGAGGACCGTGTCGCAGTCCGCTGTGAGGCTCGTGCGGGCGGGTTCCCCTCGCTCCGGGGGGCGTCGCCCCGGATCCTCGTCTCGGCGGCGCCGGATCACCACCGTCGGGGCCGCGCCGTCGCGAAAGATGCGCCGCGACCGGTCGAGCCGGCCGTTCGGGTCGATGACGACTCGTACCGGGTTGTCGCCCTCGGCTTCCCGCACGGTCAGCCTCGGATCGTCGGCCGCGATGGTTCCGGCCCCCACGATCACGGCGTCGACGAGCGCACGCAGGCGATGGAGGCGTAGTATGTCCCGCGGGCCGGTGACGTAGTGCGAATGTCCGCTGTCGGTGGCGATGCGGCCGTCGAGGCTCTGCCCGGCCTGGGCGATGACGAGGTCGGACTGCAGTTGGAGCGGGAGGAACAAGTCCAGGACCTGGCGCGCCTCTTCGGTCAACCGCGCCGGTGTGTCCCAAGCGCCGGAGGGATACACTTGCAGCGACACATCCGTTCTGGAATCATGCACTTGCACGAGGGTGCGGGCGCCTGGACGGAGGGTGCGCACCAGGCTCCAGGCAGCTTGCTCGCCGAGCCGCGTACCCTCGTTGGCGGCGGCGGCGCGCGTCGGTTCGGGCGGACGGCTTGCCAAGGGCTGTTAGAGTAACAGCAGAGTAGACCACCGTAACGACTGTGACGCATGGGAATGTACGACTCGGAACGCGCACTGTTCGACTTGCGGCAGGGCAGGTCGGTGTACATCACGGCGGCGGGTGAGCACGCCGCGCTGATCGCCTCGGTCGATGGGTTGACCGACGCGGCGCTCGAGACGCTGCGCGGGGAGGGGCAGTTGCGCCTCGTGGTCACGCGCCATCGCGCCACATCGATGGGGCTCGTTCCCGCCGCCGCCATGGAAGGGGTTCGCGGCATGAGCCTCTCGCTGAACGGCGAGGGCCCCGAGCAGATTCTGCACCTGGCGATGGCCAAGGGCCGGTTCTCGATCGACCCGCGGGACGTGCGGACCGCGACCACCGTCGAGACCGGAGGGCTTGCGCTGGCGCGCCTCGGACGCCTGCTGCCGGCGGTGGTGAGCGTGGCGGCCGATGCCCAGGACTCCGTGCCGTTGCGCGATCGCATCGCCGGCGGGGCGACGCTGTCGGTGGCGAGCGCGCAGATCGAGGAGATGGCCCGCAGCGTGGACGTGCGCGTCACGCAGGTCAGCGAGGGACCTGTCCCGCTGGCCGAGGCCGAGTATGCCCGCTTCGTCTTCTTTCGCGAGGCGCACGGGTTGCTCGGGCACGTGGCGGTGCTGGTGGGGCGCCAGCGCGACTGGCC
>WTGR01000232.1 GCA_011523485.1 Acidobacteriota bacterium | reverse complement strand
TCCATCCCCATCGCCTCGGCCGCCAACTGCGCCATGGCCGTCTTGGCCGCGGTGCCGATGTCGGTCACGCCGACATGCAGGAACAGGCGCCCGCGCTCCAGCCGCAGCACCGCGCTGCTGCGCCCGAGGCGGGCGGCGAACATGCCGATCGCCATTCCCACGCCCCGTCGCAGTGGACCGGTTTGCGTCCCGGCCCGCCGCCATCGCGCCGCCCAGCCGAACCGGTCGGCCCCCTCGGTGACGCATTCGCGAAGCGCCCAGCTCGTGTAGGGCGTCTCGTCGTTGAAGGCGCGGGTCAGGTTCCGGAGGTGAAAGTCGACGGGGTCCATCGCCAACTCGTGGGCCACCTGGTCCATGACCGATTCGATGCCCCAGACGCCCTGGGGATAGGACGGGCCGCGGAAGTTCGCCGCCACGGTCATGTTGGTGTAGGCGGGCGAAACCTCGCGGCGCACGTTGGGGCAGCGGAACAGCTCGATGCCGGCGATGCCCCCGCCGCTCTTGCGGTGCGGGCCCATCCCGCTGAAGCCGCGGAGCCGAATGGCCTGCAGCGTTCCGTCGCGGCTCGCCCCCACCCGGTAGTGCTGCACCGTGGGCCAGCGGCCGTGGACCCCGAGAAAGTCCTCCTTCCGCGTCAGCTCCAGCTTGACCGGGCGCCCCGTCTCCCGCGCGAGGAGCGCGGCGATGAGGTCGGCGTCCTGGCACTGGTTCTTGTTGCCGAACCCGCCGCCCATGTACTCGCAGACCACCCGCACCTGCTCGGGAGGCAGATCGAGATCGCGCGCCATGTCCCGCCGGCAGTTCGAGATGCCCTGCGTCGGCGTCCAGAGCGTCAGCTCGTCGCCCTCCCATCGCGCCACGGCCGAGCGCGGCTCCATCTGCGCGTTGCCGTGGTGCTTGGAAACGTAGGTCTCTTCGACCACGACGTCCGCCGCGGCCAGGCCGGCGTCGACGTCGCCGCGCTGGTAGGTGTCGGGCAACGCCTGGCCGTCGCGGCGGCGGGAGAGGTTTCCTCCCGGCTGGATCTCGACCGCTCCCGGCTGGAGGGCTTCTTCCGAATCGAGGACGAAGTCGAGCGGCTCGTAGTCGACCTCGATCGCCCGGAGCGCCGCCTCGGCGGCGTGACGGTCGACGGCGGCCACGGCCGCGACCGGATCCCCGACGAACCGGACCGGGTTGTTGAACAGGTAGCGCGGGTTCTGCTGATCGCCGGACCGCCAGACGGTGTCGCAGTTCTCCCGGGTCAACACCGCGTGGACGCCCGGCATCTCCCGGGCCCGACGGGTGTCGATCCGCGTGACGCGGGCATGGGGGTGCGGGCTTCGGAGCACCCGCGCGTAGGCCATCCCGGGGAGCTTGACGTCGCCGGTGTAGCGCGCCGCGCCGGTGACCCGCTCGACTGCGTCGATCCGGGGGTGGCCCTGGCCCACCACGCTCAGCGGGTCCCGGACCGTCGCCCGCTCGGGCGTCCGGCCGAGGACGGCGGCCACGTAGCGGTTGTAGTTCGAGCAACGGCAGATGTTGCCGGCCATTCCCTGCCGCACGTCATCCGGGGTGGGGTCCGGCGTGGCCGAGACGACCGCCCTGGCCGCCATCAACTGGCCCGACGTGCAGAATCCGCACTGCGGGCCGTCGCCGGCGACGAACGCCGCCTGAAGCGGATCGAGGCGATCGCCGTCGGCGAGGCCCTCTACCGTGGTGACGGCGCGGCCGTCGGCCCAGACGGCGAGTTGGCTGCAGGAGTAGATCGGGTCGCCGTCGAGATGCACGGTGCACGCGCCGCACTCGCCGCGGTCGCACCCGATCTTGGTTCCGGTCAGGTCGAGGTGGTCGCGCAGCAGCTCGGCGAGCGTCCACCGATCCTCGACCTCGACGGTGCGCCGCGCACCGTTGACGGTGAGCGTGATGGTGGTCCGAGGCGCCGAATCGGCGAGGCCGCCCTGGGCCCCGACCGGCACGCGCGGGGCAGGGAGTGTCGTCGCCGCCGTGACGGCCGCGCTCGACTTGAGAAACGCCCGCCGCGAGACGGGTTTCACGCTCACATCATAGACGATCGGCGCGCCGGCGGATCGACGCGTGGATGTTCGAGTATGCTGCCGCGACGACTGCCGGGCTGGTCCGGTACCGATGACGGAGGACGAGATGAAGCACCATGTGTCGACGGTGGCGATGGCGATGTGCGCCGTCCTGGCGGTTGCGGCGCCGGCCGCCGGTCAGGCCGGGTCGGCGGGAGCGCCCGCGTGGGAGGCGCCCCGCCTGCCCGACG
This sequence comes from Acidobacteriota bacterium, assembly GCA_011523485.1. Next base: position 3,143 of record WTGR01000232.1, on the reverse strand, counting down.
GGCGTCCGGACCTCCAGGGGGTATGGGCGAACAACGCAGCGACCCCGCTGGAGCGGCCCGAGGCCCTGGCCGACCGCGGCGAGTTGAGCGACGAGGAGGTCGCCGCGCTGACGCAGCACGCGCGGGATCTCTTCAACGGCGAGACGGATGCGGCGTTCGGCGACAGCGTGTTCAACGCAGCGCTGGCGCAGGAGCAGGGTTTCAGCTCGTCCGATGCCGGAACCGGCAACTACAACCAGTTCTGGCTGGTCGATCGCGACTTCGAAAACCGCACGTCGCTGGTCGTCGACCCGCCGGACGGGCGGGTGCCGCCGCTCACCGACGCGGCCCGGGCGGCAACGGACGCCGCGCGCGCGTATCGACGCGACCATCCGGCCGACTCCTATACCGATCGGAACAACTCCGACCGTTGCATCACCTACGGCGTGCCCCGGATTCGGGCCGGCTACAACAGCTACTTCCAGTTCGTGCAGACCCCCGACCATCTCGCGATCCTGAAGGAGCTGATCCACGACGTCCGCATCATCCCGATCGACGGACAGCCGCATCTGGACGACCGGATCCGGCAGTGGATGGGTGACTCCCGCGCGCGTTGGGAGGGCGATACGCTGGTCGTCGAGACGACGAACTACTCGGAGAAGAGCAACTTCATGGGCTCGGCCGAGCACTTTCGCCTGGAGGAGCGCTTCACCCGGGTGGGTCCCGACACCCTGAACTGGGAGCTGACCTTCAGCGATCCAACGCACTGGACGCGCCCGTGGACCGCGCTGATCGCGCTGAAGAAGACCGACGATCCCGTGTTCGAGTTCGCGTGCCACGAAGGCAACATCGCGATGGAAGGCATTCTCGGCGGTCACCGGGCCGAGGAGCGGCAGGCCGTCCAGGAACAGTAGCGTCCGGGGGAGCCCGCGCTCGCGTCGTCGCACGCGGGCTCCCGGTCCATCGCGGGGTAGCGCCGGATGCGGCCGGCCGTTGGCGCAGTCCCGCGCCGGTGGAACTTCCGATGCGATCGCAGGGTCGCGTCAGTTCCCCGCGTCCACCGCTTCCTCCAGCGCGCTCAGCGGCAGGACCCCGCCGTGAATCGGCACGAGCTGATTGACCCGCAGGTTGCGCTCCTCGATGGACGCGAGCAGCGCCGCCGCCGTCCGGGCGAACTCCCCGCCGACGCCCGGAATGAACATGTCGGCCTGGATCAGCATCCGCTCGGTCGGCAGATGGACGACCAGCGTTCCGTCGGCGTGGGGATTGTCCCCCATCCGGAAGATCTGCATGATCCGACGGCCTTCTCCCAGCTCCAGTGTCTCGTCGCCGGCCACCGTTTCCAGCATCAGCTCCGCCGGCTGTTGGGCCAGGTGATCGGCCACGAGGGTGTGCGGCCGGGACGCGAGCTCTTCGAACAGGGACCGATTCGTCTCGTGGGTGATCACGGTCAGTCCTTCGGCCACCGCCGCCCGGATGCCGCCCGAGTGATCGAAGTGGTGATGGGTGTTGACGACGTGGGTGAGCGGCTTTTCCGGCACCAGCTCGCGCGCCCGTGCGATGGCGGCCAGCGTGCGCGTGTCGTGCTGCGGAGCCTCCACCAGCACCGCGTTCTCGGCCAGCTCGACCAGGACGCTGTGATGGGACTGTCCGGCGATGAGCCACACGCCGTCGGCGAGCTCCTCGTCCGTCACGTTCGCGGCGGGCGGACCGGGCTCCGGGGCCGAGGCGACGTCGGCCGGCGCGGCGAGATCGCCGACGTCGGCACCGACGGTGTGATCGACCCGCAGGAAGCTGACGGGCTGACCGTCGATCATCCTGGTGATCGCCCCGGGCAGCATCAATCCGCCCGCGTCGGCGTAGTCTCTGAAGGTGGTCGCCGTCTCGACGTCCCCCAGATTCGAGTGGTACGCCATCGATGCGATCCGCACCACCTGCCGGGACTCGGCGTCGAAATGCACCGTCAGTTCGCTGCCGTCGACCGTGGCGACGTCGAGGACGTCGTTGCCCGCCTCCTGCCGCAGGTTGCCGACCGTCGTCGCGGGCATGCCCTCGTCGGCCTCGGCCAGCGCGGCCTGGAGCAGGGTCAGTGGATGATGGTAGAACGCGGCGTGACGCTCTGTCGCCACCCTCGCGCCCGCCCGCCGAGCGCCGTCCTGCCCGACGTCGAACGCCACGCCCGCGTCCATGGCGGTGACCGCGGTATTCACCCGCCCGGCGAAGTTGGCGCTCGCCATCTCCCACCGCATGCGGTGATTCCGGAGATCGGCCTCGACGATGTACGACTCGACCGCGGCCCTCGGGAGAGGCGCGTTGGGGGTGGGGTTCTGGCCGAGCCGGAAGTTGTTCCCGCTGCCCTCGATGCGCAGCGTGGCGACCTGCTCGACCGCCTCGACACCGCCGAGAGCGGTGGCGGCGTCGTGAATCAGTTGCATTTCCGGTGAGAGCTGCTCACAACCGCCAACGGCCACCGTGACGACGAACAACCAGATCAGGCGTCGCTCCATCATCGGTTCCTCCTTCCGTGGGATTCCGGCCCGCGCGTCACGACCGTGAGCAATCAGGTTTCATTCGGTCAGCGGTGAACTCCTCCTCACAGGTCCATTGCGATCGTGCTGCCGCCCGCCACGAGTGCGCCGCGAAGCTCCGGTAGCCGTCCGACCAGTGCGATCCCCGTCGTCCGACTTGTGGCGCCGTCCCGCGCTCGACAACCTCGCGGAGCGCACGCTCCGCGGCGGCTGGCTTCCGCGTCCGCACCCATTGTGCCGGTTCGGGGATCTGCGCGCCACTGTTTTTAGCGCCACGGAAGGACACGGAACGCGCCAGGCGGTTTCGCGTCCTTCCGTGGCGTGCGTGCGGTCGGAGGCCGAACGACACGGCAGAATCGCCGTAGCGCACCGAGCCGGCCTCGGTGCGTGCATCTTATAAGGGGCATTGAGAATGAGTCTCCGTATCCCCAACTCACTATGAGGGGTATTGAGAATGAGTCTTCCTATCCCCAACTCATTCTGCGAATGCGTCTCTGTTGCAGGTTAGGAACACGCCTGCTACCTGTGATAGACGTTCATCACCGGGGAGGAACGACGTCATGGATATTCATCACGCGCTGCCTCTCGACGACGAGAGGGATGAAGTGACGGAAGGCCGTCGGTTCTCGCGATGGA
>WTGR01000313.1 GCA_011523485.1 Acidobacteriota bacterium | reverse complement strand
GTGTGGATCAGGTCGACCTGCCGTGATGTCGGCTCCTTCGCGCGGATGGCGTCGTAGAACTCTTCGCTCGTCGGCTTCTCCTGCCATCCGGCGCAGCTGCTACGCAGACGGCCGCGTACGGCCCGGCTGTCGCGGCCGACTTGCGCCGGGTCGTGCCGCGGGTGGAATCTCTGCCGGAACGCCTCGTCCGGTCGCTGGTCGCCGAATGCCTCGGGTGGTCCGAGCACTTCCGGTTCGGCATCCCGATCGTGGCGTTTCAGTTCCCGGCGGCCGGCGTGCCACTGTTCCAGCTCGTTCATCGATCGTTCTCCGTCGGACGATTATCCTCCGGCCCGTCTCGACGGTCTCGCCGCGCCCGCCTGGCTCGTTGGGGTCGGGGTCGGGTCCGAACGAGACGACCTCGACCGTACCCGTCTTCGGCTCGGTGTGCTCGACGGCGCGCAGCGCCCCGTCGAGCGGCCGGCTGTGGTGCTGAAGGTCGTTGCGGGAACGGATCACCCCCGCGGTTGCGGGGCAATTTGAGACTTCCAGCCGATGATCGGCTTGAGGGATGGTCCATCCCCCGCCGTTGCGGGGCAGGCTGTCGGGGACCTTGTCACCTACTGTTGCAAACGATGGCCCATCCCCGCATGTTCGGGGAAGCCTTCCGGGCGCACACCCCACGGGCCCATTCCCGCGCCGGCGGGGAGCTGGGCCATGATGCTTGTTAGCATCAGGCCGCCTCCGGTTTATCCTCGCCGCGTGCGCGGCGCTGGCCGCTGGCCGGCAGGCCAGCTCGGCGCCCGACCGCCGGGTTCGGCATCGCCGCCCTCCTCGTCGCGACCTTGTTGCTGGTCTTCGGCCGCACTCCGGGGTCGACTCAGCCTGGCTCAGCGGTCGTATCCGTCGTTCCGGTGTTGCTGTTTTCCGGCCGGGGTGTTGTCACCTGCGGCCTTGGGCGCTCTCGCGGGGTCCTCTGCCTGGTCGCCGATCTCGACCATCTTGTTGCTCAGCCCGGCGCTCCTGCGCGCTTCGTTCAGGCGTCGCTCCGGCGTTCCGTCGTCGCTGTCGAAGGCTACCCCGGTCCAGCCCTTGTTGCCGAGTGCGTCGAGGCTTGCTTCCAACCCCCGCCGACGCAGGGTGCTGTTCGCGGCGATGTAGGCGCCGATGCCGGATTGAGTCAGTGCGGCGTGTGCCGGTCCCCGCTGGTAGGTCTCGGTTCGCATTCCGCCCGCTGGGCTCGTCGTTTCGATCGCGATGCCGATCTCGGTCGTCCGGATTTACACGTGCGTGTAGCGGTGGTTCCAAGCTGCGTCGGCTGCCGCGTCGCCCATGCGGCCGAGGTATTTCTCGTACTTCGGCGGTACCCCTCGCAGCGTCGTCTTCGCGTCTTTGACCATGTCATCGTTCATGGTCAGCAGGTTGTGACAGATGATTTGCGTCCTGGCCTCGTCGAGGCTGTTGACCGCCACCTCCAGCGCGCGTGGGTCTTCGTCGGCGGCCACTGCCATGTCGAAGGCGTCGCGTGTCACGCCGCGGTCGGTCCGGTAGGACTCTCCCCGCAGGATTTGCGCGTTGTCGAGGACCTGCTCCGAACGCCCTTCGACGGCGGTTTGGCTTTCCAGGCCTGGTAGCTGTGGCTGGATTGCCGCGACGTCGAGCTTGCCGTTCTCGAGTATCACGATCAACCGCTCGCGGGTGCTGCCTTCGTGTCTCCCGCCCGTGGCTGCCGCCAGGTCGAGCGGTCCGCCTTCGCCGGCGTCGGCGATGTTGTCGCGGTCCGGCAGAAGGATGTCGATATCGGTGCTCTCGCGGTGGCGCCACCGTGCGGCGAGTATCGATCCGCCGCCCAGCATCGTGCGGCTCTCGCCGCCTGGCGCCGCGGCGATTCGGTCGATGGCCTTGTGGTGCCGCTTCCACAGCGTGCGGGCCGGTTCCGGAAGGGTCATCGGTGTGGCTTCGCGTGCCGGTTGACGTAGTCGGCGAGCTCCGTGCTGTAGTGGTTGTTCTCGTGCATCGCCTGCGCCAGTTGCCGCCACGTGTACGCCCCGTCGAGGTAGCCGAGTGCGACCGTGTCGGTCGTCCCTTCGACGATCAGCACGCGTACTATCGCCCGCTGGCGTGCGGTCCGCACCGGCGTGCGCATCGCCTCGTAGAACTCCCGTGCCGTCGGGCTTTGCGGCCACCCGCAGCAGGCCCGGTTCAGCAGCCCGGCGATTGCTTCGCAGTCCGGTCCGCGTCTGGTCATCGGGAACCGCGGGTCGGGGTCGGCGTACGCGTTGCTGAACGCATCGGGCGGCAGCACCGCCCCCGGCTGGGTCCGTGTTCCCTCTTCAAGCCTCCGGCGTTTGAGCTCGGTTCGTACCCAAGCGTTTCGGTCGGTCGGCCGGGCGGCATGCTCCGTTGGCATTTTTCCGAGGATAGCACTGCGATCCGGTTCGGTGCTTGGTGGAACGACGACGAGCGACGCTGGCTCGAGCAGTTCCGCGAGCGGCTGGTCCACCGTCCAGGAGCGGGAGCCTTGGCGCCCTGTTCCGGCCCGCCCGCGTGTTCGCCACGGTTGCGCTCTCGCTGCCGCCCAGGTCGTCTGGACCGCGGCCGGCCACGACGGCGTTGCCGGCGTCCTCGCGCTTGTCGCTTTGCGGCAGCCACGTGCTCATGCCGTTGCGGTTGGGCGCTCCCCAATCGGCGGCTTCGGCGGCGTCGTGCAGCAGCGCCTCGAGCTGGGTGTCGAAGTGCTCGAAGCGGCAGAGCTCGGCGACCATCACGCTGTGCCAGAGCACGGTGATCGGCTCGCGCGTCTGGCCGATGGAGCGGTTGATGCCGCCCAGCACGTGCACGATGTCGCCCACGTGGATGTCCTCGGGCCGGATCGCGCGTAGGTCGAGCGGTGGCCGACACGGCCGAGGCGCTGGTGCGCGGCACAGGCTCCCTGCACGAGCTGTGTCCGGCCGAGGCGGTCACCGGGCAGTACGCGGCGAGCGCGTTGCGCGCGGCGGCCGAAGGCCGGTGGGGCCACCAGGTCTGGTGCGACGTGTCCCCGCAGGTGGCGCCAGAGCACCGCGGCGGGCCGAAGGTCGACCCGAGCGCGTACGTCGATCCGCAGGCGTTCGTCGCCCCCGACGTCGTCGTCGGCCCCAACGCGTACGTGGGCGGCGGCGCCGTGCTGCTGGCGGGAACTCGGGTGAGCGAAGGCGCCCGGGTGGACGATCGCGCTGTCGTCGGACCGCACACTGACCTGGGGGACCGCGTCTGGGTCGGCAGCGACGCGCACGTGCGCTCGGCGCGGGTGGGCGCCGGCAGCGTCATCGAGGACACCGGCATCGCCCTCGGTGCCGACCCTTCGGCCAACAGCGTCGTGGTCGCGCGCCGGATCGTCGGCGACTTCGGCGATGGCGTTCACGTCGTGCCCCGCACCCTGCCCGCCGCCGAGATTCCCCAGCGTTCAGCCGAAGGTTGTTTCCGACTTGTCGGCGCATCGCTCCGACCGGCCGGTGTCGTTCTCTTGGTCGCGGGCGGGATCAGTGGATCGCGAGGACCGGCCCTTCCGGATGGCACGGCGCCAGCGTTCGCCTTCTGCAGTCGGCGATCAGCTCGGGTGCTTCGAGCACCAGCTGGCCGATCAGGACCTCGCTTCCCACTGGCCCCACGATGGCCTCGGTCCGCATCGCGAGGTTCCGATCTCGATCGTGACGTCGGTCATGGGCCGTTCTTCGCGCCGCTCGTCCGCGTAGACGACGGTTCTCGTTCCCCAGTCCTGGAGCCCCCAGTTGCGTTGCGATCTCCTCGGGGATGACGAGACTCACCGCCCCGGTGTCGACCACGCCTTCGACCGTCGTTCGTCGGACGTCCGCCTCGGCGCGCAGCCCGAGCCGCACGGCTCCGCGGTCGTCCCTTGCTTCGCCTTCGCGCGGAGCACCCCCGGCGCGATGCGTGGGTCGGGACGGCGAAGTCGTCGAGCGGGACGTTTGTCCTGCGCGCGGCGTCCGCCGAGATCGTGGTGCGCGACGTGATCGTTGTCCGGGACAACGTCGCGGAGGGGGCCGCTGAGACGCTGTATATCGACGTCTACGACTCGTCTACGACAGGCAGAGCGGGCCTTCATGCAGTGCCATCGGGACTGTCGTCGCCGTGCTCACCGGCACCATCACCGATGACGGCCAGGGCGGCGAGATCGAGTTCAGTCTCGCTCCTCTCGTCGTTCAGGAGCCTGTCCGCCGCCGGCCGGCCGTCGTCTTCTATGTCGGGCAGTCCGGCGGGCCTGCGTCTTTCGTTCACCGTCGAGTGGAGCACGGCGCCCGGCACTGCGCAGACCGACGGTTCTACCCCTGATTACGAGCCTGCGAGTCGAGGCAGCGCTGATCGGCGTCTCGGGGTTCCCCACCCAGTACCCGCGACGTCGACGGCGTCGAGCGCCCTCCGGCTGTCCCTGGTTCCTGACCCTTGTTGCCGGTGGGCGGGCGAGGGATCCCGGTCTCCTGTTCCATGGTTCGACCCAGAGCCTGTGCGTCTTGTCCCTCGGTGCGTCGGAACGGCGACCAGCCCGCTTGAACGACGCGCCTACCCGTCGTCCGGGTTCGTCGTGCAGGGACACGCGTGGCCGCCGGCCCTTACCGGTCTTGCCGTCGGGATCTGTGACGTTGCTCAGTCGATACTCCCTGCCGGCGGTGTTGCCGGCCCTTCCTTGGTCTTCGCCGATCCGCACATTTTTTGGTCGTACCTGGGTTGCGGAAATCCTGTGCTACAAGGGTCTTATTCGTCGCGATGTTCTGCGAGCATGCTCTTGCATGGTCATCAGCTTTCGTGTAACCGACTGCTAAGAGGGAACTTGTAGAGGAAAAATGTCACGCCCAACAGTTGGGTCGAGGGAACTTCCCAACGTGTAGGGGGGTGGCCCCGACCTACCAGACACTCGTGATAACTGCGGCGTAACCACCCATTACACAGAGACTTGTACAAAAGCTGCATCCCTTACGGCTACCCTCCCGCTTCGTGTTTCATGCAGTAAATACAGGCGTCTTCCGTTTCGTCTTACGACCGTCAGGGTACGTCTCACCGTTCGTGCGTCTTCGCCCCTACGGCGCGGTTGTCAGGTGTGATCGTGCGCCGGATCCGCACTCCGAGGACCTTGGTCGCGATCTCGATCTGCTGATCCGCCTGCTTCCAGATGCGCCGGTAGATCCCGCTCCTGGTCCGCGCGCAGCGCGGGCACCAGCGGCGAGTCCGTCGGCGCCGAGCATCGGTTCCCTGGTGCGGGCCGAAGCTGAACACGATCCGGCCGCGGTCGAGCCGGAGCTTCCCGACCACGTCGACCATGCTCTCGTTGCCCTCTTCGTGCAGGTCGGCAACCGTCTTGCCGTCTTGCATCGCCGCGACCACCACGATCTGTCAGGGAGCACGAAGAAGTGATCGAATCTGAAGCCGGGTCGCTTCGGACCG
>WTGR01000789.1 GCA_011523485.1 Acidobacteriota bacterium | reverse complement strand
TGCAGAGCCTCGGCCGCCAGGTGCGCCAGGCGTTCTACGGCGAGGAGGCCCAGCGCATCCAGCGCGGCCGCGACGACATCCGCGTGATGGTGCGCTATCCCGAGGCGGATCGCCGGTCGCTCGGCGATCTGGAGAACATGCGCATCCGCACGCCGAACGGCGGAGAGGTGCCGTTCAGCCAGGTGGCGGAGGTGCAGCCGGGGCGCGGCTTCGCTTCGATCAAGCGGGTCAACCGCAACCGGGCCGTCAACGTGACCGCCTCGGTCGACGCCGCGGTCACCTCGGCCGGCGCGGTCATCTCCGACCTGCAGACCCGGATCCTGCCGGAGGTGCTCGCCGGCTATCCGGGCGTGTTCTACACGTTCGAGGGCGCTCAGGCGGAGCAGGTGGACGCGGTCGGCGGCCTGCAGCGCGGATTCATCCTCGCCCTGCTGATGATCTTCGCCCTGCTCGCGGTCCCGCTGCGCTCGTACGTGCAGCCGATGATCATCATGGCGGCCATCCCGTTCGGCCTGGTGGGCGCGATCTGGGGCCACATCGTGATGGGCCTCGACGTGACGATGATGTCGATGTTCGGCCTGGTCGCGCTGACCGGCGTCGTCGTCAACGACAGCCTCGTCATGGTCGACTTCATCAACCGCGCACGCCGCGTCCACGCCGATCTGGGCCGCAGCATCCGCGAGGCGGGCGGCAAGCACACGAGCAGCCGCGAGTTCGAATCCAGCGGGCTGCAGATGGCGATCCGCGAGGCGGGCAGCAACCGCTTCCGGCCGATTCTGCTCACGTCGCTGACGACGTTCTTCGGCCTGGCGCCGCTCATGCTGGAGCGCAGCATGCAGGCGGCGTTCCTGGTGCCGATGGCGGTCTCGCTGGCCTTCGGCGTGCTGTTCGCCACCTTCATCACGCTGATCCTGGTGCCCGTCTCGTACCTGATCCTCGACGACGTGCAGGGTACCCTGCGGCGGATCTTCGGATCGGGCGCCATGACCGAGCTGCCGCCGGTGCCGGAAGAGGAGCCGGTGGAAGGCGGCGCGCCGGCGGCGGCGCGGGTCGCCGAAGCGTCGTCCTGACTCGCCAGGCGTCGGCGCGCGCGACGCGTGCCGGCGCCGATCGCCGGGCCGCCGTGACGGGCGGCCCGCCCCGGCCCGTTCGGCCGGCCCGCCTCACTCCGCGCCGGCGACCTCGGCAACGAGCTGGTCGACCAGCGGGGGACTGACCCCGCAAGCAGAGTCGTTGATCCGGCACTGCGCCAGTGTCAGCGAGCAGCCGCAGGGACAGCCCTCCTCGTTCACCCGAAGCAGCACCTCCTCGCGCTGCTCCGGCGTCAGCACCGACAGGTCCACGCCGGGAATCTCGGTGGCCTGCGCCGCGTTGGCGAGCCGGATCTGGTCGTTGGACGGCGCGGTCTCGATCGTCGCGTCGTGCGTCAACGAAGCCAGGTAACGGGTCTCCTGCTCCAGGATCACCGGACTGATGAGCCCGACGTGGCTCTCGACCATGCGTCCCTCGGGATCGACGACGAACGAGGTGGGCAGGGCGAAGACCCCGGGGAACGCCCGCTTGATCTCGGGCGTCGACATCACGAGCGGGTAGTTGACGCCGTACTGTGCGCCGAACGCGGCCACGGCGTCGGGCGACCCGTGATCCTCCGACACGCCGATCACGGTCAGGTGGTCCGGATAGCGTTCGGCGAGGCGCACCAGGAACGGGATCTCCTCGCGGCACGGACCGCACCAGGTCGCCCAGAAGTTGACCAGCACCACCTTGCCGCGCTGCGCGGCCATCGAGATGGTGCGGCCGTCGAGCGTCTCCATCGTCAGGTCCGGAACCTCGGCCGGCGTGTCGACGAAGCGCAGCGTCACGCCGCCGTCGGGCGTCGCGAACAGCGGCGGGGGTCCGGGAGCGCCGCCGGTCCAGTCGCCGCCGGGTGCGTCGACCGGTGACGGGCCGCAGCCGGCGGCCCAGAGAATCGCAACTACCAGCAGCGCGGCGGAATGGCGAGTGGACACGGCAACTCCTTTGCTTACCGGAACGGTTCATTGTATAGCCCGCACGCAACCGGTGAGAGCGAAACCGACAACCGTGCCTCCACGCGCCGCGGACCCCGGCAGGGGCCGGAAGCGAAGCCGGCGCTGCGGAACGTCGGTCAGCGGTAGCCGAGCGCGACCGCGGCGACGAGCGCGACCGCGGCGACGGCGTACAGCTTGACGAGCAACGGGACGACGAAGGCCGCCCAGCGCTGGTACGGGATCCGGCCGAGGCCGAGCATCCCCATCAGCAGGGCGTTGGTCGGCACGAGCATGTTCGTGAAGCCGTCGCCGAACTGATAGGCGAGCACCGCGGTCTGCCGCGTCACCCCGGTCAGATCCGCGAGCGGGGCCATGATCGGCATCGTCACGTACGCCTGCCCCGATCCGGAGGGTATGAACAGGTTGCAGACCGACTGCACGACCAGCATGCCCAGCGCCGCGGCATGCGACGGCAGGCCGGCCAGCGACGCGGCCAGCCCGTCGACGATGGTGTCGATGACCCGCGCTTCGGACAGCACCACCTGGATGGTTCGGGCGAAGCCGATCAGCAGCGCGGTGGCGGTCATCTCCGCCGCCCCGCGGATGAACGCGCGCGCCGCGCCGTCGGGGCCGAGCCCCCCGGCCCCCGCCGCGAGCAGGGCGATGCCGAGGAACACCGCCGACAGCTCGGCGAGGTACCAGCCCCGGGCCGCCACGCCGTAGACGAAGAGCCCGATGCCGGCCGCCAGCACCGCGAGCACCGCCCGCCGCCGCGCCGTGAACCGCACGTCCGCCGGGAGATCGAAGCCGCTCGAGTAGTCGACGTCGGCCACCAGGCTCGACGCGGGATCGCCGCGCAGCCGCTGCGCATACCCCAGGATGTGGTGGACCCCGATCGCCGCGCAGACCACGAGCAGCGCCCACCGCACGGCCTGGCCGGAGGTCAGCGGCAACCCCGCGATGTCCTGGGCGATCAACACCGTGAACGGGTTCAGCGCGGCGCACGCATAGCCGACGCCGGCGCCGACGTAGACGATGCCGACCGCGACCACGGCGTCGAGTCGCAACGCCAGGCACAGGGTCACCAGCACCGGCACGAACGGCATGTACTCCTCGGCCATGCCCACCGTGGAGGCGCCGAGCGCGAACAACCCCACCATGCCCGCGACGAGCCACCCCGGCCGCGACGCGAGGCGGGCGATGGCGGCGCCGATCGAGGCGTCGATCGCACCGGTGGCCCGCACGACGCTGATGACCCCGCCGGCGATGAAGACGAAGAAGATGATGTCGTGCGCCGCCGACAGACCGGCGGGAATGGAGGTCAGGAAGGCGAGCGGCGGAAGCGGCTCGGCATCCACCGCGCGCCACGTCCCGGGGACGACCCGGCGGCCGTCGCGTTCGAACTCGCCGGCCGGCAGGACGTAGCTCGCGAGCTGCGCGAGCACGATCAGCGCGAAGATGAGAACCAGCGCATCCGGGACGCGGCGGCGTGGCGACACGGTACGTTTCCTCCTCGACGGCGCGCCCGACCGGGCAGGACGGCGCCGCGACGGGCCCGCCCGACAATCGTCGCCGGCGGCTCCGATTGCCGCCCCACCGGGCCTGACTGGCAGTCTACGCCGTTTCTACGGCGCAGACTCCCGGGTGGTCGGATCGTCGGAGACCCGCACCAGCAGCTTGCCGAAGTTCTCGCCGCGCAGCAGGCCCAGAAAAGCCGGGATCGCGCGCTCCAGCCCGTCCACCACGTCCTCGCGGTACCGGATCCGGCCTTCCCGGATCCATGCCGCGACATCCCGCAGGAAGTCGGGCTGCCGGTCCAGGTGATCGAACACGATGAACCCGCGGAACGTGAGCCGGCGCACCAGGGTCAGCCCCATCAGGCGGGCCACCTGGTCCGGGCCGGGCGGCGGCTCCGCCAGGTTGTAGTTGGCGATCCGGCCGCACACCGGGATGCGCGCGAAGTCGTTCAGCAACGGCAGCACGGCGTCGAATACCTTGCCGCCGACGTTCTCGAAGTAGACGTCGACACCGTCCGGACAGGCCGCGCGCAGAGCGCCGGAGAGGTCGTCCCCGCGATGGCTGACGCAGGCGTCGAAGCCGAGCTCGCCGGTAACGTACTCGCACTTCTCCAGCGCGCCGGCGATACCGACCACCCGGCAGCCCGCGATCCGGGCAATCTGCCCGACCACCGCCCCCACCGCGCCGGAAGCGGCGGAAACGACCACCGTCTCGCCCGGCTTCGGCCGCCCGTGATCGAGCAACCCGACGTAGGCCGTATGCCCCGGCATCCCGAGCACCCCGAGCGCCGTCGAGATGGGCGCACGGGCGGGATCCAGCTTGCGGACCCCCGTGCCGTCCGACAGGGCGTAGTCCTGCCAGCCGTTCGCGCCGAGCACGACGTCGCCGGCGGAGAACCCGTCCAGCCTCGACTCCACCACCTGCGAGACCGTGCCGCCGACCATCACCTCACCGAGATCCACCCCCTTCGCATAGGACGGCCCCGGGTTCATCCGCCCGCGCATGTACGGATCCAGCGACAGGTAGATGGTGCGGCACAGCATCTGCCCTTCCGCGGGCTCCGGAACCGGCGTCTCGGCGCGCGAGAAATCGGTCTCCGACGGAAAGCCCGCGGGATGGGCGGCAAGGCGAATCTGACGGTTCGCGGCGGCGGTCATGAACCCACTCTCGTCTCGGTGTCGGCTACGTGCGGTGGGAGTATACTGGGCGGTTGATTATCGTCCGAACGTTCACACCTGTCGCCACCTGGAGCACCCGATGCGCGAGCACCTTCTCTTCACCTTCAAGTTCAACCTCGGCCACCTCGAGTCCCTCGTCAAGGACCTGACCGACGAGCAGATGGTCCAGCAACCGCACGGGGTGGTCAACCACCCGGCCTGGACCCTGTGCCACCTGGCGTCGGCCGCGAACCATACCGGCGTGGCGCTCGGCCTGGAGTCGAGCTTCCCGGCGGACTGGGAGGAAGCGGCAAAGACCGGCGGCGAGCCGAGCGCCGACGCGTCGCGGTACCCGTCGAAGGAGGCGCTGCTGGCCGAGCTGAAGAAGCAGCACGAGCGCGTGTCGGCGGCGGTGGCCGGCGCCGACCCGGCCGTCTTCGCGAAGGAGTACCCGGACGAGGGAACGCGCAAGTACTTCCCGACCATCGGCGACTTCGTCGACTACCTGCTGTCGGCCCACGAAGCCAACCACATCGGGCAGATCGCGGCGTGGCGGCGCGCGATGGGGCTCGCTCCGAGCGCCGGCTAGCGCCCCGAAACGCCTCGCGGGCTCGGCGTTCGGCCCATCCCCCCGCTCCATGACTCTGCGCCACACCACTTCGCTTCGCTGCGTTCTGCGGCGCAGACTCCTAGTGGTCCGTCACGCCCTAATCTGCGGACACGGACATGGGTTTACAGCGCGCA
>WTGR01000238.1 GCA_011523485.1 Acidobacteriota bacterium | reverse complement strand
ATGACCGCCGGCGGCCTCGCCGCAATCCTCATGACGTTGTTCCTGGAGCTGGTCCGACCGCGGCCGCATCGCCTGCGCACGGCACTGAAGACGGACGCCTATCCGGCGATCGACCAGTTCCTCACCGAGTTCGCCAAGACGCGCGGCTGGGGCCGGACGATGACGGACCGGCTCCGCGCGGTAGGCGAAGAGACGCTGCTCACGCTCATCCGGCAGGACGAGGAGAGTGGAAGGCGGCGCCTGCAGATCAGCGCCCGCAGCGACGGCCGCGCCGCCGAGCTGGAGTTCGTCGCCGCCACCGAGGAGTCGAACATCGAGGATCGCATCGCGATGCTCGGGGACCGCGTGACCGGCCAGCAGGCCGAGCAGGAAGTCTCGCTCCGGCTGCTGCGGCACCTGGCTTCGTCGGTGCGCCACCAGCAGTACCACGAGACCGACGTCGTGACCGTCCGCGTGGAGGCGTCGGCGTAGCCCGACAGCGCGCCTCGAATCCCGCCGCATGCGAGCGGCGGTGCATTCCGCCCCACCGCGTCGCTCGCAGGTCGCGGGCTGTAAGCTGATCGGATGGCGGCGCGCGTACAGCCGGGCGATTCACCGTTTCTCACCGACTACGACCTGCATCTCCTCGCCCGCGGCACCCACTACCGCAGCTACGACAAGCTCGGCGCGCACCCCGCCCGACAGGACGGCGCCGACGGCGTGCACTTCGCGGTCTGGGCGCCCAACGCCCGCGCGATCTCCGTCATCGGCGACTTCAACGCGTGGGACGGGGCGGCGCACCCGATGCGGCTGCGAGCCGAGGCGGGGATCTGGGAGACGTTCGTCCCGGGGGTCGGGAGCGGCGCCCTCTACAAGTACGAGGTCTCGCCGGGGGTCGGCGCCGCCGTGCAGAAGGCCGACCCGTACGCGTTCGCGGCCGAGATGCGCCCCCGCACCGCGTCGCGGGTCTGGGAGCTGTCGGGCTACGCGTGGGGCGACGGCGACTGGATGACCTCGCGGGCGGCCCGCAATGCGCACGATGCGCCGATCGCGGTCTACGAGGTGCACCTGGGCTCGTGGATGCGCGTCCCCGGCGCGGGCGGCTGGCTGACCTACCGCGACCTTGCCGGCCGGCTCGCCGACCACGTCGCGGAGCTGGGGTTCACGCACGTCGAGCTGTTGCCCGTCGCCGAATATCCGCTCGACGAGTCCTGGGGCTACGGCACGCTCGGCTACTTCGCGCCGACGAGCCGTTTCGGCACGCCGCAGGAGTTCATGGAGCTGGTGGATACGCTGCACCGGCGCGGCATCGGCGTCCTCGTGGACTGGTCGGCCGCGCACTTCCCGAAGGACGCGCACGGTCTGGCCCGCTTCGACGGCACCTGCCTGTACGAGCACGCGGACGCGCGGCAGGGGGAGCATCCCCACTGGGGCTCGCTGATCTTCAACTACGGCCGCCGCGAGGTCGGCAACTTTCTCATCTCCAGCGCGCTCTTCTGGTTCGAGAAGTACCACCTCGACGGCCTGCGGGTGGACGCGGTCGCCTCGATGCTCTACCTCGACTACGGGCGCGAGGCCGGCGCATGGGTTCCGAACGCCCGCGGCGGGAACGAGAACCTGGACGCCGTCGGCTTTCTGCAGCACCTGAACGCGCGTGTCTACGCCGAGCACCCCGGCGTGATGATGGTGGCCGAGGAATCGACCGCCTGGCCGCTGGTCACCCGCCCGACCGACGCCGGCGGGCTCGGATTCGGATTCAAGTGGAACATGGGCTGGATGAACGACACCCTCCGCTACATGTCGAAGGACCCGGTCCACCGCGGCCACCACCACGACGCGCTCACCTTCAGCCTGGTCTACGCCTTCAGCGAGAACTTCATCCTGCCGCTCTCGCACGACGAGGTCGTGCACGGGAAGGGATCGCTGCTCGCGCGCATGCCGGGCGACGAGTGGCAGCGGCACGCCAACCTGCGGCTGCTGTACGGCTTCATGGTCGGGCATCCCGGCAAGCAGCTCCTCTTCATGGGCGGCGAGATCGGACAGGAAAGGGAATGGGCGCACGCCGAGAGCATCGACTGGCACCTGCTGGAGAGGCCGCTCCACGGCGGTCTGCGCACGTGGGTGCGCGACCTGCATCGGCTCTACCGCAGCGAGCCGGCCCTGTACGAGCTCGATGCGGAGCCGGCCGGCTTCGAGTGGATCGACTGCGACGACCGCGGCAGCAGCGTCCTGAGCTTCCTCCGCCGCAGCCGCACCGGAGAGCCGCTCGTCGTCGTCTGCAATTTCACCCCGGTCGCGCGGCACGACCACCCGGTCGGCGTGCCGCACGGCGGCGTATGGCGCGAACGGCTCAACAGCGACGCCCCGTGCTACGGCGGCGGCGGCGTGGTCAATGGCGGGCCCGTCGTCGCCGGGGAGGCGCCGTCTCACGGACGCCCGTTCTCCCTGCGGCTCACGCTGCCGCCCCTCGGCGTGCTATTCTTGAAGCAGGACTGACGGTCACCCGCTGGCGCTCCCTTCCCGGACAGCTCTGGTTTCAGGACAGGTCAGCTTGGCAGAGCGTGCGAGGCTGGTCGATCACGGCCGGGAACTCCGTGATCGAGATCCGGCACAGGAATGTCGCATCGGTTGGTCGTTCGGACATTGTTGTGGTTTCGTCCGCGGCAGTGATGCGCCGCGCGGCCCGGTACCGCCGCCCGTATCTGCTTGACAGGGCGAATGTTCCGGACTTCGGGCGACCGGCTGCCGGGTGGCGGCACGACTCTTGCTGAACGGCACTGTCGTCGGGGCGGCGCGAACGCTCCTGCATACGTACTGGTTCAACAGGAACGGAACGGGCGCGACATTTCCCGGACATCCGGCGTCGGTAGTCTTGTGGAGGAACTCGAGGGGTCATGGCGAAACGAACGACGCAGTCGACAGGAACCGTCAAGCGCGCGCGGAAGACCGCACCGCGGAAGACCACCCGCCGCACGGCGGCCAGGCCGGTCGAGGCGGCCGCGCCCGCGAACGCGACAACCGCCGCCCGGGCAGTCGCAGCAGCCGGCGCGATCGAGGCGGGGACGCCCGAGCCGACCGACGCGCAGATTGCCGAGCGCGCCTACTTCCTGTCCCTCGAACGACAGGGGCCGGGCGGTCCCCTCGACGACTGGCTGCAGGCGGAGCGCGAGCTGCGGAACGGGTCCGAGTAGGTCGCGCCGGCGCGGCGGGCACCCCGCCCGGCGAGTTCATTCGTACCCCCTGGACCGGGCGGGGCGGCGGGAGCCGGCCACGACAATTGTGTGGCCGGTCGCGTTGCCCGCAACACGATTGTTGAATTGCGCGGCTTTCCCGGCAGATCCGGGAACGCGACAACACGGAAGGTAAGGAAGCAATGAGGGCATCAATGGCACAACCGATGGCGGTCGTGCTGGCCGGCGGCGATGGTATGCGTCTGCGGCCGCTGACCGAGCGCTGGCTCGGCCGGCACGTTCCGAAGCAGTACTGCACGTTCGCGGGCACGCGCTCGATGCTCGACCACACGCTCGACCGGGCGGCCTGCCTGTGCGAGCCGAGCCGCATCCTGACGGTCGTCGGGCGCCACCACCGCGACGTGCTGCGCGGTCGAGCGCCGCGCGCCACCGACGGGGCGTTCATCGAGCAGCCGGCCAACCTCGACACGGCGCCGGGCGTGCTCCTGGGGCTGGTCCACGCGATGCACCGCGATCCGGACGCGACGCTGGTCGTCCTCCCCTCCGATCACTTCGTGTATCCGGAGTGGCGGTTCGTGGCGAAGGTGCAGGTGGCGATTCAGGCCGCCGAGCGACTCGGCGACCGGATCCTCCTGCTTGGAGCGGCGCCCACCGACATCGAGGACGAGTACGGCTGGATCGTCCCGTCCGACGATCTCGGACGCCAGCCGGCGCACCGCGTATTCGCCGTGGAGTCCTTCGTCGAGAAGCCGGCGCCGGCGGAAGCGGCCCGGCTCTACGAGCGCGGCGCCCTGTGGAACACGCTCGTCCTGGTGGCGCGCGCCCGCACCCTGTGGGAGCTCGCGTGCGAGCGGCTCCCGGGCCTGACGCCGTTCTTCTCCGTGCTGCAGGCGGCCCTCGGCACGCGGCGGGAGGCCCGGGTGCTCGACGAGGTGTACGAGACCATGCCGCGGGTCAACTTCTCCTCGGAGCTGCTCGAGCGGGCGTCCGACCGCATCGCCATGCAGTCGCTCGACGGCGTGATGTGGAACGACTGGGGGCAGCCGGCGCGCATCGTCGAGTCGCTGCTGGCCATCGGCCGGCAGCCCGCCTTCAGCCTCCGGCTGCTGCAGGAGGAGCTGGAAGCCTGCGCCGAAGGCGTGTCGCGTCAGCGAGACTCCCGACGCAACGGCAGGTCGCGCGACTTCCGTCCGCGGACGACGGCCGGCGCCGGAGCCGCGCGGGAAGCCGCGGTGAGCTGACCACAGGCCCGGACGGCGGAGTCCCGGGGAGCGGTTCCCCACCCCCCGGCTCCGCCGTCCATCCCGTCTCCGGGTCCATTCGGACACGCATACGCCCCGCCTTGACGACGCTGCGTCGTGTCCACGACGATCCGGGTACACTTCCGCCCCACGGCGCTTCCGGCGAGGTATGCACCTGACCACACGACATGTCGACCCCACAGAGACCCTGACGGCCGGCGTCCGGCAGCTTCAGACCCGGATGGGCGTGGACGTCTGCTCGATATACCTGCTCGAATCGGACCGCACCCACCTCGTTCTGGCCGCCACCGTCGGCCTGCGCCCGGAGAGCGTCGGGAAGGTCCGGATGGAGCTCCACGAGGGTCTGGCGGGACTGGTCGCCGAGCAGTTGCGCCCCATCGAGGTGCCGAACGTCAAGCGGCACCCGCGCTTCAAGCACTTCGCCGAGGCCGGCGAGGATCCGTACTACGCCTTCCTCGGCGTCCCCCTGATCGATCGGGAGCTGCTGCAGGGCGTGCTGATCGTGCAGACGATCGAGGAGCGAAGCTTCTCGGACGACGAAATCGCGTCGCTGCTGCTGGCCGCCGGCGAGATAAGCCCCATCGTCGCGCAGGTTCGCGAGCGCGATCAGTCCATCGGGCCGCTCCAGCGGCGACTCTGGGCCCTCGCGCGGAACATGTGGTGGAGCTGGGACGCCAGCGCCATGAGCCTGTTCCAGGACCTCGACCCGCCGCGCTGGGAAGAGCTGGGCCGCAACCCGGTGGCGCTGCTGTCGGAGATGCCGCTCGACGATCTCGACGAGCGTATCGGCGATCTCGCGCTGGCCCACCGGATCAACCACACGTTCCGGCGGCTGCAGGAATACCGCGAGCGTCCGTCGACCTGGGGAGACACGCACGCCGGGGTGCTGCGCCGCCAGCCGGTCGCCTACTTCTCGGCCGAGTTCGGGATCCACGAGTCGCTGCCGATCTACTCGGGCGGGCTCGGCGTGCTGGCCGGCGACCATATCAAGAGCGCCTCGGAC
>WTGR01000015.1 GCA_011523485.1 Acidobacteriota bacterium | reverse complement strand
GGTCGCCGCGCAGGGCCAGGATGTTCTCGATGCCGAGCCCGGCCGCCTCGTCGAGGAAGCCGTTCATCTCTGCCCGTGTGAAGCTGACGCAGGTGACGTGCGCCATCGCGGTCAGGCCGTGCTCGCGCTGCATGCGGTCCACGATCCGCAGCGTCTTCGTGCGCGTGCCGCCGCCGCCGGCGCCGTAGGTGACCGAGCAGAAGTCGGGCCGTGCTTCGGCCAGGCGCGGCAGCACCCGCTGGAACAGGCTCTCGTCTCCCCGCGGCGTCTTCGGTGGGAAGAACTCGATGGAGATGACGGGGCGGCCGGCGGCGCGCTTCTCGGCGTAGATGTCGGGGATGCGCCTCACGGCACCGGAAGTATACGGCGAGGGCGGGCGGCGGATGCGCCGCCCGGCCGCGGCGACGCCGATCGCAGTCGGGCAATGAAGTGACAACCGGCATCCCGATGTGCAGAATGGCCGGATGAGCCCGACCAGCGACCCGTCTTCGCGCCCCTTCGTGCCGTTCGTGCCCGAGTCGTCCGAGCTGCCGGAGCTGACGTTCCGCGCCGTGCTTCTCGGCACGGCGATGGCGATCGTGCTCGGCACCGCCAACGCCTACCTGGGCATGCGGGCCGGCCTGACGGTGGCCGCCACCTTCCCGGCGGCGGTGGTGGCGATGGCGGCGCTGCGCCTGCTCGGGGGGTCGATTCTCGAGGAGAACATGGCGCGGACCACCGCGTCGGTGGGCGAGGCGCTCGTCGCCGGGGCCATCTTCACCATCCCGGCGTTCGTCATCAGCGGCGTCTGGGACGAGCTGCGCTATTGGGAGAGCACGGCCATCATGCTGGTGGGGGGCATCCTCGGCGTCCTCTTCATCATCGTGCTGCGGCGCACGCTGGTGGTCGAGGCGGAGCTGCCCTATCCCGAGAGCGTGGCCGCGGCGGAGCTGGTCAAGGCGGGGCAGGGCGAGCGGCAGACGGGCGCCAGGTTCGTGTTCCAGGCGATGGGCGTCGCCGGGGCCTGGGAGCTGCTGAAGAACAGCAACGGCATCAGGCTGGTGGCCGACTCGGCCACGTGGTTCGTCTCGCTCGGACAGTCGACCATCGAGATGCTGGGCCGGCAGGTGAACTACGCCGGCGGGTTCCTGCTGCAGTCGCCCGCGGCGTCGCCGGCGCTGCTCGGCGTGGGCTTCATCGTCGGGCCCCAGATTGCCGCCACCCTGTTCGCCGGGGCGGTGCTCGGCTGGCTGCTGCTGGTCCCCCTCGGCCTCTTCCTGAACCCGGAGCTGGCCGCCGGGGTGACCGATTCGGCCGGGTTCATCGAGCTCAGCACGGAGGTGTGGCTGCGGCAGGTCCGCCCGCTGGCCGTCGGGACGATGATCGTCGCGGCGTTCTACACGCTGTACAACCTGCGCACGTCCCTCATCCAGGGCATCGGGCGCGCCCTGGGCGACATCGGCGCCGCGCAGGCGGAAGGCGCCGGCCGCCAGGACATCGACATCGACGTCCGGAAGACGTTTCTCGCAATCGCGGCGCTGGCGGTGCCCCTGTTCGGCCTCTACTGGTACTTCAGCGAGAGCGTCGGCGGCGCCATCCTGCTGACCATCATGATGGTCATCCTCGGGTTCCTGTTCGCCGCGGTGGCCGGCTACCTGGTCGGCCTGCTCGGCAGCTCGAACAACCCGATCAGCGGTCTGACGCTCAGCACGCTGCTCATCGCCGCCGTCGTCATGGTCGGCATCGGGGTGACCGGATCCGGCGGCATCCTCGGGGTGCTGGCGGTGGCCGGTGTCGTCTGCTGCGCCTGCGGCATCGCCGGCGACATGCTGCAGGACCTGAAGGTGGGCCACATTCTCGGCGGCACGCCCTGGAAGATGCAGATCGGCGAGCTGGTCGGCGTGACCGTCGCCGCCATGGTGCTCATCTGGCCGATGATCCTGATGGACCGGGTCTACGAGATCGGCAGTCCGGAGCTGCCGGCGCCGCAGGCGGGACTGATGGCGCTCATCTCGCAGGGCATCGTCGGCGGGGACATGGCCTGGCCGCTGGTCATCGCGGGGATGGCCCTGGCCGCCGTGCTCATCCTCATCAACGCGCCGTCGCCGATGCTGATCGCGGTCGGGATGTATCTCCCGTTCCCGTCGACGGCGGGCATCTTCGTCGGCGGCCTCGTGAGCTGGTGGCTGTCGCGCTCGCTCGACGAGCAGGAGGCGACCGGCGAGCAACGGACGGCAGCGACCAACACCGGGGTGCTCCTTTCGTCCGGGTTCATCGCCGGCGAGGCGCTGATGGCCGTGCTGCTCGCCTTCGTCGTCGGGGCGAGCGAGGCGGTCCCGTGGCTGGTCCTGCCGCAGATCGCCGACAGCGCGCTCGGCGGAGCGCTCATCTTCATCCTGCTCTACTACATGCTGGTCAGGATGCCGCTGAACGCGATGCGCGGCGGCGGACAGTGAGCGGGGGAGCGTCCGAGCGCGCCGCCGCCTTCTGGAATGCCCGCCCGCGCCGCCGCCTGGGCTGGCGCGAGCTCGACGACGGGCGTTGCGTCGTGTTGCGCCCGCAGCTCGGCGAGGGGCGCATCGGCCGCTGGCTCGCCTCCAGACTGGGTAATCCCTGCTACCGCATCCGTCTCGACGACGTCGGATCCTTCATCTGGAAGGCGTGCGACGGCGACACCCCACTGACCGTGGTCGCGGGACGCCTGCGGGACGAGTTCGGCGAGCGCGTCGAGCCGGCCGAGGAGCGCCTCGCGCGGTTCGTGCAATCGATGCTGCGGTCGCGGATGATCGAGGTGTGACCGGCGGGTCGACGTCCACATGGAGTTCGAGTTCGATCATGGAAAGAGCGAGAGCAACAGGGCCAAACACGGCATCGACTTCGTCGACGTGCAGGCGTTGTGGGCCGACCCGGATCTGCTTGAGATCCCGGGGAGATTGAGTGATGAACCGCGCTACATCGTGATCGGGCGCATCGGCGACAAGCACTGGTCCTGCGTGATAACGTATCGAGAGGGCAGGACGAGGATCATCTCCGCCCGGCGAGCGCGGCCCAGGGAGATCCGGCTCCATGAAGGCAAGTGAATTCGAGGCGAAGTTCGAATCAGGTGAAGATCTCACATCGAACCTGGACCTGTCCAGAGCGCGCCGCCCCAACCGGCGTCAGGCTCAGGTCCTTTGCTACGTCGTCGGCGATTCCAAGAATCCGGACGACATCAGGCCGAGTGCCGTTCCTTACCGGGTCGACGACACGCGCTGAGTTCAGCCGGTCGTTTCGAACCGGTCGCTTCGATCCTGGTCGAGTTCCGTCAGGAGTTCTTCCAGCTTCATGATCGGCCTCGGCGCCGGGGGTGGTCCTTTGCCGGGCGCGGTCGGGGGCGTCAGCAAGCCCTTGCGCACCATGTCCGCGAGCATGGCGTCGGCGAGAATGGGACTCACCGGCCATGTGCATGAACTACGGACCATCGGGAGGCGCCGCTCCGGGGCTCACCGCGTGATATCGCACGACCGCGCCACCAGGGCCAGCACCTGGTCCGGATGGTCGGTGAACACGGCGTCGACGCCGGCCTCCATCAGCGCCGCTACCTCGCCGGCGAGGGAGTCGAACGCGGCGTCGAGCCGGTCGGCGCGCAGCGTGTAGGCGTGCACCTGCAGGCCGAGGTCGTGGGCCTGCCCGACGACGGCGGCATCCTGGAACACGAGCTCCTTCGGCACGCCGATGCCGATCGCGTACGAAGCGATGCGGTTCAAGCCGGCGGGCGTGAGCTGGTCCGGGCGCGCGACGAGCTGCACGCGCGGCAGCTCCGTATCGAGTGCCGCGAGCGCCTCGGCGTCGAACGACTGAATCCGGACCGGCCATTCGTAGCCGGCGAGCTCCGCGAGCAGCGTGGGGGCCAGGTCCGGCTGGACGCCGGGACTCTTCAGCTCCGGATAGACGCCGACGCGGCGCCCGGTGGTGCGGTTCAATCCGTCGACCAGCTCCAGGACGTCCGCGAGGCGGGGCACGCGGAACGTCCGGTGCGGGTAGCGGTCGGGCAGGGCCTCGACGACGCGCAACCTCTCGATCTCCGCGTAGGTGAAGTCGGCCGCGTAGTAGCGGCCGTCGGCGCGTGCCCGATCCGGGTACAGCTCGGCGACGTTCGTCGTGCGATCCAGGGTGATGTCGTGCAGGGCGATGGCGACGCCGTCCGCAGTCAGCACGACGTCCGGCTCGATCCAGCCGGCGCCCTGTCCGTACGCGAGCGCGTAGGCGGGCAAGGTGTGCTCCGGCAGGTAGCCCGATGCACCGCGATGGGCGAGGATCTCCATGCAGCCGTCCTTTCCGTCCGGCCTCCCGGTCGCGGTCTGGTCCTGGGCCGCGGCGGCCGACGCCGCCAGCACGACGGCGGCGCCCGCTGCGGCAACGAGTCTCGTCAGGCAGGTCATGGTCGCCAGCCTTTCAGTTGGGGGCGCCACCGGCCTTTCGCCCGCGGGCGCCGTTCCTTCGGACGTATACACTGAGCAGCACGGGGTTGCCGCGGTCGGAAACCCGATTCGGCGCAGAGTCTAACCGGAAGCGACGTCGGGGAGCACGACATGTCCTGGTGGGGCTGGCTGATCATCGGATTCGTCCTGGCGGGCGCGGAGCTGTTGGCGGACGCGGGGTTCTACCTCGTCTTCGCCGGCGCGGCCGCGATCTGCGTGGGCCTCCTCGGACTCGCCGGGGTCGGCCTCCCGGCGTGGGCGCAGTGGGTGGCTTTCTCGATGCTCGCCGTCGCCTCGGTGGTGCTGTTTCGGCGGAAGTGCTACGACCGGTTGCGGGGCGGCGGCGGCGAGGCGGACTTTCGACATCCGGCGGTCGGGGCGGCGGTCGTCGTCGACGAGGACGTCGCGTCCGGCGGGCGGACCCGGGTGCGTCTGCAGGGGACGGAGTGGACGGCGGTGAACGTGGGCCCGGATTCGATATCGCAGGGGGCCGGCGCCGTGGTGGTCGATACCGACGGCGTCGCCCTGGAGATCGTCGAGGCGCCGTCCTCGGAATCTGTTCATTGACTCGACACGGAGAACCATCATGGATGCCGGTTTCATCGTCGCCCTGGTGCTGGCCCTCGTCGTGATCGTCGTCATCGCGAAGACGGCGGTGGTCGTGCCGCAGCAGAACGCCTACATCATCGAGAGCCTCGGCAAGTACTCGAGAACCCTCGAATCCGGGTTCGCCCTGCTGATCCCGTTCGTCGAGCGGGTCGCCTACCGGCACAGCCTGAAGGAGCGGGCGATAGACGTCGAGGAGCAGGTCTGCATCACCGCGGACAACGTCCAGGTGGGGGTGGACGGCGTGCTCTACCTGCAGGTGATGGACGCGCGCAAGGCATCCTACGGCATCGGCAACTACCTGTTCGCGATCGCGCAGCTCGCCCAGACCACCCTGCGCAGCGAGATCGGCAAGATCGAGCTGGACAAGACCTTCGAGGAGCGCAGCCACATCA
>WTGR01000270.1 GCA_011523485.1 Acidobacteriota bacterium | reverse complement strand
GCTACGTGGCGTTGTCGCGCCGGTGACGCGCGGCGCTGCGGGTCTCGTGTATCGTGATCGGCAGTGGCCGTTCTCGAGGCGCGCGATCTGCGCAGGCGCTACCGTCGCGGAGACACCGAGGTCATCGCCCTCGACGGCGTCGGCCTGACGCTGGACGCCGGGGCCTTCGTTGCGGTGGTCGGCCCGTCCGGCTGCGGCAAGTCGACCCTGCTGCACCTGTGCGGCGCGATGGACCGCCCGACGGCGGGGGAGGTGCGGCTCGAAGGGCGCTCGCTGGCCGCGCTCGACGACGACGCGCTGACCCGGCTGCGGCGCGAGCGGGTCGGCTTCGTGTTCCAGTTCTTCAACCTGCTGCCGACCCTGACGGTGGCCGAGAACATCGGGCTGCCGCTGCTGCTCGCCGGTCGCGAGCCGTCCGACTCGATCGCGCGGGCGGGGGAGTGGGCCGAGCGGGTCGGCATCTCGCACCGCCTCGACCACGCGCCGGCGCAGCTCTCCGGCGGCGAGGCGCAACGGGCGGCGATTGCGCGGGCCGTCGTGCACGAGCCCGCCCTGCTCGTCGCGGACGAGCCGACCGGCAACCTGGACAGCGAGAACGGGCGGCGCATTCTCGAGCTGCTGCAGGACGTCAATCGCCGGTCCGGGGCGGCCCTGCTGCTCGCCACCCACGACGCGGCGGTGGCTGCGGCGGCGGATCGGACGGTCGCGATGCGCGACGGACGCATCGCGGGCGTCGAGTCGCGTCGTGACGGGCACGGGGATCCCTCGGTCCTGGAGCTGGCCGCGGCGGGCTCGACGGGTTCCGAGCCGTGACGGCAGGACGGCCGTCGACGCCCGACAAGACGTCTTCGGCGCCCGCCGGGCTGTTCCGCGCCTTCATCGCCAGGAGCCTCCTGCAGCAGCCGTTGCGGAGCGCGGCCACCGTCGCGAGCCTCGCCGTCGGCGTCGCGGTCGTCGTGGCCATCCAGCTCGCCAACGCCAGCTCCGTGCGCGGCTTTTCGACCGCCCTCGACGCGCTGGCCGGACGGACGTCGCTGGAGATCGCCGTGCCCGGCGTCGGCCTCGACGAGACGCGTCTGGCCGCCCTGGGATGGCTGCGGGAGTACGGTCTCGTCAGTCCGGTGATCGATGCCGACGTGCTGCTGGAGGTCGCCCCGGCCGGTGGGGATCCGGTCCTGGAGGCGGTGCGCCTGCTCGGCGTGGACATCCTCCGCGACCGTCCGTTCAGGGACTATCCGCTCGTCGACGGCGACACGCCGCGTGCGTTGACCACGCAGGGCTTCCTGGACCTGCTCACCGATCCGGAGTCGGTCATCCTGACCCGGCGGTTCACCCGCCGCCACGGGCTCGACGTCGGCGACCGGGTCGATCTGGTCGTCGGCGAGCGGGCGGTGGCGCTGCGCGTGGCGGGGATCCTCGGCGACGAGGGGCCGGCCAGCGTTCTCGACGGCGGCTTCGCCCTGATGGACGTCGCGGCGGCGCAGTGGGCCGTCGGACGCCTCGGGCGGGTCGACCGGGTCGACGTGCGGCTGGCCGACGGCGTCGACGTCGCACGGGCCGAGCAGGAGATTGCGTCCCGGCTGCCCGCGGGGATCGCGGTCCGCCGCCCGTCGTCGCGGGGCGCCGAGGTGGAACGGATGCTGCGCGCGTTTCAGTTCAACCTGACCGCGCTCAGCCTGATCGCGCTCCTCGTCGGCCTCTTCCTGGTCTACAACACCGTATCGGTATCCGTCATCACGCGCCGCCGCGAGATCGGTCTGCTGCGGACGCTCGGGGTCACCCGCCGCGCCGTGGTCGGGCTGTTCCTGGGGGAGGCGGGCGCGCTCGCGCTGCTCGGCTGCACCTTGGGCGCGCCTCTCGGCTGGCTGCTGGCGCACGGCGCGGTCCGGCTGACCTCCTCCACCGTCAGCCAGTTCTGGATAGTTGCGTCGGCCACCGTGCCGCCGCTCGAGCCGTGGATGGTGCTGCTGGCGTTCGCGGTCGGCCTGCCCCTCGCGCTCGTCGCCGCCGCGGCGCCGGCCTTCGAGGCGGCGCGGCTGGACCCGCTGGCCGCGGTGCGCGGCGACGACGACCTGGACGCACGGACGCGCCTGCGGCGCCGCTTCATCGCCGGCCCGCTGGCGCTGTTCGCGGCCGGCGCCTGGCTCGCGGCGCAGGGGCCGGTCGGCGGGTTGCCGGTCTTCGGGATGCTGGCGGCGCTGGCCGTCGTGCTGGGGGCCGGGATGGCGATGCCGGCGGTGCTGTTCGGATTCCGGCGGGCGTGCGGGACCGTCATGGCGCGCCGGCTGCGCGTGGAGGGCCGGCTGGCCCATGCCAATCTGGGCGCCGCGATTCCCAGGCTCTCCATCTCCGTGGCCGCGCTCGCCGTCAGTCTGGCCATGATGGCGGCGATCGCCATCATGGTGGGCAGCTTCCGCGAGACCGTCGTCTACTGGATCGGACAGACGCTGCAGGCCGACCTCTTCGTCTCGACCGCGCGGCAGTCGCCCAATGCCGACCGCGGGGGGATCTCGGCCGCGACCGAGGCGCTCATCGCCGGCCACCCGGCGGTGGAGGCGATCGACGGGTTCAAGGGGATGGACGTGCCCTACGGCGGCTCGACCATCACCGTGGGGGCGGGACGCTTCGCCACGCGCCTCGAGCGCGGCGGGCTGCAGTTCAAGGCGCCGGCCGACGGCACGGCGGCGATGGCCGGCGCGATCGGCCGCGACCGCGTCGTCGTCTCCGAGGCGTTCTCGCTGCGGTACGACGCGGACGTCGGTGACCGGATCCGCCTGCCGACCGCCTCCGGCCCGACGCCGTTCGAGGTCTCGGCGGTCTACTTCGACTACTCCAGCGACCGCGGTCTGGTGGTCATGGACGCCGGCACCTTCGAGCGCCACTTCGGGCCGGAGCGGCCGAGCGGGCTGACCGTCTACCTGGCGCCCGGCGCCCGCGCGGAGTCGGTTCGCGACGAGCTGCGCGCCGCTCTGGGGCCGGAGCGGCGCATCTTCATCACGACCAACGGGGACCTGCGCGCCACCGTGCTGCGCATTTTCGATGCCACGTTCGCCATCACCTACGCGCTCGAGGTCATCGCGATCGGCGTCTCGCTGTTCGGAATGGCCGCCACGCTGCTGACCCTGGTGCTGGAGCGGCGGCGGGAGATCGCGATGCTGCGGCTGGTAGGGGCGGACAGCCGCCAGCTCCGGCGCCTGATCGTGATCGAGGCGGGCGTGCTGGGCGCGTTGACGCAGGGCGTGGGGCTCGTGGTCGGTCTGGCCCTGTCGCTGATACTCATCTACGTGATCAACGTGCAGAGCTTCGGCTGGACCATCCAGTTCCACCTGCCGGTCGGCTTCCTGGCCCAGGCGACCGTCGCCGTCGTGGCCGCGGCGGCGCTCGCCGGCCTCTATCCGGCCCGGCTCGCCGCGCGGTTCGCGCTGGCAGACGCCGCCGGCACACCGGAGTAGGGCATCTACGGAGTCTGGGGACGATATCGCGTCAGCGGCACATCGAGTTGTCCGAGCATGGCATCGAATCGTTTGCGCATCACGTCGATGTCGCCGTGCAGGGCGGCGAGTCGCCGGGGCAGGGAACCGGCGTTTCCGCGCCCGGCGTCGAGTTGCTCGCGCAGGGCACGGAGTTGCCCGCGGAGGGAACCGAGATCCTCCCGCATGCCGTCGAGTTGCCCGCGCGCGAAGTCGAGGTCGCCGCGCATGTCCTCGAGCCGCCCGCGCGTATAGGCCAGATCGATCGCCAGGCTGTTCGCCCGGGCATCGACGTTGCCGATCTGCGCGCGGATCTCCTGATGGCTGACGTCCATCCTCGCGTTCATGCTCTCGGCCATGGCGAAGAGCGCGAGCACGCTGGTGGCCGCGATGCCTGCCATGCCGACCCAGGCGCTGGCCGCGAGTTGTACGCGCGTCGGGGTCTCGGTCGTCGCCATGTTCGTCTCCTCGTGCGATCACAGTTTATCCCGTAAGTTACGTGGTGCGGTCGTCGGACGTTCGCCTCCGACGTGAGATGGAAGCAAGAAGCACGCCAGGATGAACAGGCTGCCGCCCGTCGACCGGGAGACGGCGCCGGCCGCGTCGACTCCGTGAGCCGTGGGGGTCGGTATGGCACCATTGTCAACATGAGTAGACAGGATCGAGGACCGCGCGGCGGCAGCCGCGTCGTACGGACGGTTGTCCTGGCCGGCGCGTTGCTCGCGTCGTGCGGACATGCCGTCGGCCAGGAAGAGAGCGGCGGCGTCGAGCGAAGCATGTGGAAGGCTGCGGATCCGGGCTACGAACTCGTTTTTCCCCGCGACCATGCCGCGCACCCCGAGCATCGCATCGAGTGGTGGTACTACACCGGGAACCTGCGCGCGCCGAACGGCCGCCGGTTCGGCTACCAGCTCACGTTCTTCCGCTTCGGCGTCGACCGGCAGCCGCTGAACCCCTCGCGCTGGGCGGTGCGCGACCTGTACATGGCGCACTTCGCCGTGACGGATGTCGAACGTGGCCGGCACCACGTCGCCGAGCGGCTGAACCGCGCCGGCATCGGCTGGGCCGGGGCGAGCACCGAAACGCTGAACGTATGGAACGACGGCTGGGCGGCCACCCTGGACGAACGCGAGAGCAGGAGCCAACGGCTCGTCGCGGCCAGCGACGACGGCGGCCTCGCCATCGAGCTGCGCCTGGCCCCGGCCGCACCGCCGGTGCTGCACGGCGTGAACGGCTTCAGCCAGAAGGGGGCCGAA
This sequence comes from Acidobacteriota bacterium, assembly GCA_011523485.1. The sequence goes on along the minus strand of WTGR01000270.1, from coordinate 726 downwards.
GTGGGCAACGCCTCCCACTACTACTCGCTGACGCGCCTGCGGACGACCGGCCGACTCATGGTCGGCGGCGAGACGTTCGACGTGGAGGGACTGAGCTGGATGGACCACGAGTTCGGAACCAGCTTTCTGGAGCCCGCCCAGGCGGGCTGGGACTGGTTCTCGATCCAGCTCGACGACGGATCCGACCTGATGGTCTATGTCATGCGCCGGACCGACGGCGCCCGCGATCCGCGGTCGAGCGGCACGCTGGTGGCATCGGAGGGCACGGTCCATCTGCGTGTCGACGATTTCCGCTTGACGCCCGGCCGTCGCTGGACGTCCCCCGCCAGCGGCGCCGCCTATCCCGTGACCTGGCGCGTCGAGATCCCGCCGCACGCGCTCGACCTCGAAGTGAGGGCGGCGGTGGATGCCCAGGAGCTGGAGACCGGGCGGTCCACCGGGGTCACCTACTGGGAGGGCGCGATCGACGTGCGGGGCACGCGCAACGGCGTGCCCGTCGCCGGGTCGGGCTACCTGGAGATGACCGGCTACGCGGGGGCGCCGATGAGCACCGTGCTGCGCTAGGAGTCTGCGCCGTAGAACGGCGCGGACTCCTGCAGGGTGGGTTGGGCGCCGAGCGGAGCCGTCAGGCGACGATTGGCGGGCTGGGGGCTAGGCTGGCCGATACGACCGCAGGAAGCTGCGAACGTGGCGCACCGCCAGCGGAATCTTCTCCGGGGTGTCTTT
>WTGR01000908.1 GCA_011523485.1 Acidobacteriota bacterium | reverse complement strand
GTCCAGATACACGAGCATCGCCGGGTCCCTGAGGATGCCCATCAGCAGGTCCTCGAAGCTACCGTTGGCGTTGGCGCGCAGCATCTCGTTCTGCCGCAGCATCATCCGCGTGTCGCGGACCTTCGTGTTGCCGGTCGCGAAGTGCCCGTGCCAGAACAGCGTCAGCTTCTCCTCGAGCGGGCGCGTCGTGGTCAGCATCCGCTCGCCCCACCAGGTCGCCAGGCGCTGGGTCTCGATGGCGTTCGCGCGGAGCCCGTAGAAGAACTTGTTCACCACCGGTTGCAGACGGCGCGACTCGCCCTCCGGCAGGACCGCCACGCCCATCGCCTCGCCCTGCTCCCGCCCGATGCGGACCGCCTCGGCCCGGCTCTTCGGGAACGGGTCCATGCCCGGATCCCAGATGGGAGAGGCATCGAACGACCCGAGCGTGTCGGGATGCCGCCGGTAGTCGACCAGCCACGCCACCGCGGCGGCCGGCGTCATTCCGGCCAGGTGCTCCACCTCGGCCGGGGTCCCGCCGAAACCTGCGCGCTCCAGCAGGTGCGCCGCCTTCTGCCGGTCCCACTCTCCGGCGGCGATCGGCGCGAGGTCGTTCTGCCACGAGGCCGGCCCGGCGCCCTCGCCGGCGGCCCCGCCGGGAGCCGCGCCGACCGTCAGCAGGAGTGCCGCCAGGAGTATCTGTCGTGCCACGGTGTTCCTCCGGTCTTGCCGCGCCCGGCCGCAACCGAGCCTCCGGTCGTCAAGACTCGCATGATACGTCACCGTGTACGCTTCGCCAACTGTCGGGCCGGGAGTCTGCCCCGCAGCAGGCAACGAAGCGAAGTGCTGTGGCGAAGACTCCTTGGAGCGGCGGGCTGGGGCCGAACCCCGCGCATCGCGGCGGGCCGGGCGGCGCTACGGCAGCACGTCCAGCGTGTGATCGAGCATGCGATCGCCGTCGAAGACCCAGCGCCCGGCGAACCGCCGGCCGCCGATGACCAGCGGCAGCCAATGGCGATCGTCCTCCCACATTTCGTCGAACGGAATGGCGTCGACGTCGAACCAGAACGGCTCGGCTTCGTCCGTCTCGATGGGCGTGCCGACCAGATCCGCCGCGCGGAAGACGTGCACGAACGTCGAGTAGCCGTCCACGAACTGGAAGCTGTGCTGCCCCCGCTTCTCCAACTGGAGCGGCGTGACGCCCAGCTCCTCGCGCACCTCGCGGACCGCGCATGCGTCGAACGATTCGCCTGCCTCCAGTCGTCCGCCCGGCCCGTTGATCTTGCCGGCCCCGAGCCCCCGCTTCTTGCGGATCAGCAGGATGCGCCGGTCCTTGACCACGAAGACGAGCGTCGCGGGATCGACGGCGCGCCAGCACGTCCAGTCGATTTCCCGTACGCGACGGACCGGCGCACCTCGTTCAGGCGACGGCATCGCCGGCCGGCTCCAGGAAGTGCATCGCGATGATGCTCTGCAGGGCCTGGACGGACTCCGCCTGGTTGATGGCCGTCCGCAACTGCGAGCCGCCGTACAGCCCCTTCGTGTACCAGGAGCCGAGCGCCCGCAGCTTGTTGACGACCCACCGTTCGCGGCTGCGCGGGGGCCGCGCCCGGCGCGCCCGGGGCGGGGCCGTCCCGGGCGCCTGATGACGGAATCCGCGCGACTCGTCGACGCCCTCGCGCAGCAGCAGATCGATGTAGTCGAGGAGGAAGCGCCCGCGCTCCTCGAGCGACACCTCGGGCACGGATCCATCCGCGGCCAGCACGGCGGCCTGCTGGAAAATCCAGGGATTGCGCAGCGCGCCGCGTCCGACCAGGACGCCGGCCACGCCTGCGCGGGCGCGGTCGACCATCTGCTCGGGGGTCACGCAGTCGCCGCTGCCCAGCACGGGGATCGCGACCTGCTCGGCGACCGTCCGAATCAGTTCCCAGTCGGACTCCCCGCTGTAGGACTGCCTGGCGGTGCGCCCGTGCACCGCGACGGCCGCGGCCCCCGCGTCCTCCATCCTGCGCGCCATCGACGGCGCGTTGATGCTGCCGTCGTCCCAACCGGCCCGCATCTTGACCGTTACCGGGATGTCCACCGCGTCGGTCATCGCCCGCACGATGCGGGCGGCGTGCGCCGGCTCGCGCATCAGGCTGCATCCGGCGTTGTGCTTCGCGATCTTCGGAACCGGACAGCCCATGTTGACGTCGACGATGTCCGCCTGCATCGTCTCGACGATCTGGGCGGCCGCGGCCATCTTGCCGGGATCGCCGCCGAAGATCTGGATCGACACGGGTCGCTCCGCTTCGGTGTACTCGGCGTACTCGAGCGTGCGGTCGATGCCGCGGACGAGCCCCTCGGAGCTGACCATCTCGGTGACCACGAGCCCGCACCCGCCGCGCGCCTTCACGAGGCGGCGAAAGGCTGTGTCGGTCATGCCCGCCATGGGGGCAAGAGCGTAGCGATGATCGAGCGAAACGGATCCGATCTTCATGAAACTGGATCCATTCTAGGACGTTGCGCCGCAGAAAGCAGCGCGGCGGCGCCGACGTGCCGAGAGGGGTCGCAGGGGGCGGGAAGGGGAAGCGAGGTCCGCGGCAGCCGCTGCCGGGACCCCGCTTCCGAGCGCCGAGTGCCGGGAACGACGACCGGCTGCCAATGAACAGCCGGTCCCGGCGCCGAGCTACTGCGCGGCCGAATCCAACGCCGCCGAGGCGGCGTACGCGGTGACGGCCATCACCGCCGGCGCCGCGTCGGCCGGGTGGTGCGGAGACGTGACGCTCGTCCAGGCGCCCTGCGCCAGTGCACGGACCGCCTCCAGACTCGCCTCGGGCACCGCGACCTCGAAGGTCAGGTACTGCCCTGCTTCGTCGGCCTCCACGAAAGTCGCCCGCAACAGGAAGCGGTTGCTGCCCCACAGACCCGAGCCGTCGTCCGGCATCGCGGTCCGGATCCCGTTGGCCTGGCTGTCGTATCCGGACCACGTGATGACGATGGGCGCGCCGGCCGGCGCATCCGTGACCGCCGCGAGACCCGCCGGGGACGCTACGCGCGACCGGACCCGCAGCGTGCCGGTGGCCTCATCGAGCGAAACGAGCTCGCCGTCCCAGCGATAGGTCGCGCCCGGGGACGGCGCCGGCCGGCGCTCCGGGGACGGCACGTACGCGTTGACGGCCATCACCGATCGGGCTTCGCCCGCCGGATGATGCGGCGACGTCACCCTCGCCCACGAGCCGCGCGTCAGCGAACGCACCGTCGCCAGACTCCCTGCGGGCACCTTGGTCTTGAAGGTCAGGTAGCGCCCGGCGTCGTCGGCTTTCACGAGAGTCGCCCGCAACAGGAAGCGGTTGCTGCCCCACAGACCCGAGCCGTCGTCCGGCATCGCGGACCGGATCCCGCTCGCCCGGCTCGCGTAGCCGGACCAGGTGATGACGATCGGCGCCCCGGCCTCCGCGCCGGCCACCGCCGCCAGACCCGCCGGCGAGGCCACGCGCGACTTCACCGTCACCGTGCCGCTCGCCTCGTCGAGCGAAACCAGCTCGCCGTCCCAGCGATAGGTCGCGCCCGGCAGCGGCGCCGGCCGGCGGTCCCGAAGCGGCACGTAGGAATCGACCGCCAGCACGGCGGGCGACCCGTCCGACGGATGGTGCGGCGACCGCACGCTCGCCCAGGCGCCGCGCGTCAGCGACCGCACCGTCGCCAGGCTCTCCGCGGGCACCTTGGTCCGGAAGGTCAGGTAGCGTCCGGTTTCATCGGTCTTCACGAACGCCGCGCGCAGCAGAAAGCGGTCGCTGCCCCACAGACCCGAATCGTCGTCCGGCATCGCAGCGCGGATCCCGCTCGCCCGGTTCCCGTAGCCGGACCAGGTGATGACGATCGGCGCCCCCGACTTCGCACCGGCCACCGCCGCCAGACCAGCGGGAGAGGCCACGCGCGACTTCACCGTCACCATGCCGGTCGACTCGTCGAGGGCCAGCAACTCGGCGTCCCAGCGGTAGCTCGCGCCCGGCAGGGGAGCCGGCCGGCGCTCCCGCGACGCCACGTACGCGTCCACGGACAGCACCGCGGGCGATCCGTCCGACGGATGGTGCGGCGACGTCACGCTCGCCCAGGAGCCGCGCGTCAGCGACCGCACCGTCGCCCGGCTCCGTGCGGGCACCGCCGTCTCGAAGGTCAGGTAGCGGCCCGTATCGTCGGCCTCCACGAACCTGGCCCGCAGCAGGAAGCGGTTGCTGCCCCACAGGCCCGAACCGTCATCCGGCATCGCGCTGCGGATCCCGCTCGCCCGACTCTCGAAGCCCGACCAGTTGATGACGATGGGCTCGCCCGACTTCGCGCCGGCCACCGCGGCCAGACCGGCCTGCGACGCCACGCGGGCCTTCACCGTCAGAGTCCCCGTCGCCTCGTCGAGCGAGACCAGCTCGCCCTGCCACCGGTAGGTCGCCCCTCGCTGCGGGGACGGACGCCACTCGGGAGACGGGTCGTAGGCCGCGATCGACAGCAACCTTGCGTCCGCCTCCGCCCCGCCGCGGGTCGTCGTGGCCGTGATCCGCGCGCCGCGGGTCAGCGACCGCACCTTCCCGAGGCTCCCCGCAGGCAGCGGCGCCTCGAAGGTGAGATGCGCGGCGCCGGCGTCGACGGCCACGAACCTCGCCGGCAGGAAGCGCTCGGACTCGTCCGGCGCGGGATCCGTACCGGCGTAGGGCACCGCCATGCGAATTCCGCCCGCCCGGTCCTCGGCGCCCGACCAGGCAATCAGGATGCGGTCGCCCGCGCGCGCCTCCTTCAGCGACGCCAGCCCGTCCGGATCGGCCGCCGGCGACTTCACGGTCACCCTGCCGGCGGCTTCGTCGAGCGCCACGAGCTCGCCGTGCCAACGGTAGGTCGCCTCCGGGTTCGGCGCCGCCGCCGCGGTCGCCGCCGCGCCGACCACGCACGTCAGAAGGGCGGCCCACCACCTGATCGCGCAGGTCGGGCCGGGCCTCCCTCGTCGAGCTCCTGTCTGATTCTGCATCACACTACTCCTTGAATCGCCACCGCAGATCCGAGTTGCTGCCGCGTAGCGCGTGGCACAAGCCATCCGGTATTCGTCCGCCGGCGTCCCGCACCGGGACGACGTCGGGCGACTTCCGGGGCAGGTCCGCCAACGGACCCGCGCTCCATCAACGCGCCGCTCCCAACATCGTGTTGGGCGACGCACGCCGAATGAAGACTGGCTTTGGGAGTAGCCGTCTACATGGGAGGACGGGCACTGACCGGTTGCCCGCTATGGGCATTATGGGTACGCGCGTTGCCCGGGTCAAGCCCAAAATCGTGGCCGGTCGAGGATTCTCTGAAGGCGGCCGGGCCGGCCGGCAACCAGGGGCGGGCATCTCGACCACGCCGACAGCGGATCGAGGACGGCGACCGGCCTGACAGGCGTCGCAACCACCTCGGGTGCACGACATCATTGTTAGATGAGCGTCAGGCGGCGTTTGCGGCACGTCGC
>WTGR01000284.1 GCA_011523485.1 Acidobacteriota bacterium | reverse complement strand
GTCGATGTCCCTGTGCAGCGAGGGCGCCCGGACCGGATCGTCCTGGACCTCGGTGCCGCCGGCGGGTATCCAGTAGGATCCACCACGGACGAATCGTTGGGGGCGCGGAGCGTCCGTACCGCAGAGCCTTTCAGAAGATTCCGGCCCCACGGCGGATTGACATCGACCTCTTCGTTGGCCGACGCTGCGCAGCCGGATGCAGTCGATGTCCAGGGGGCCGAGCACGCAATCCTCGAAGCGAGGCGCCATGTCCTTCCCAAGGTGTGCGGCGGTCGCCGCGGCGGTTGTGCTCGGCTACTCCACCGCGGACGCACAACCCGCTTCCAGCGTCAGCTTCTCGCGGGTCGCCACCGACCCGGGTCTCGGGCGGCTCGATTTCGTGCTGGCCGTCGCCGATTTCAACGGCGACGGCCGGGACGATATCGTCGCCGGAGGGCGCGAGGAGTACGGCTTCTACGCAGCGCCCGAGGAGCGGCTCGTGAAGACGACCCTGCACGTGTTCGTCGGCGAGGAGGACGGCAGACTGACGCCCGCGCCGGAGCTGGTCGAAGGGACGATCGACGTGCGCGACCCGACCCTGGTCGCGGCCGACTTCAACGGCGACGGGCGCCCGGACCTCGCCGTCTTCGACGCGGGCGTCTACGTCGGCGAGGTGAGCAGCGGATACGGGAATCCGCCGCAACTGTTCCTGAGCAGCCCCGACGGCCGGCTTCGGCCGTCGGACGCACTGGCCGACGCGGTCAGGCGCGAGCACGAGTTGCGCCCGCAACCCCACTATTCCGGCCCGGCCGACCTGCATCTGAAGTCGGCGACCTCGGGCGACATCGACGGCGACGGCGACATCGACCTGTGGGTCGACAGCATCGGCGGCGCCAACGTCTCCAGCCACTTCCTGGTGAACAACGGGGACGGCACGTTCACGGTCGACGAGGCCCGCGCGCCGGCGGCGCTCCGCCACAACCCGTCGCCGGAATATTGGTATCACCTGGAAGGACACTTGGCAGACCTGGACAACGATGGGGACATCGACCTCGCCCTTGGGCAGAACCGCGACATCTTCCCGGGCACCGTCAACCAATTCGGCGTCGTGCTGATCAACGACGGCACGGGACACTACCCGGCACGCATCGAGCTGGCCCGTCCTGCGTTCAACGACGGCTACACCTCGGTCAGCGGGCAGACGCATTTCGACGTCAACGGAGATGGGTTCCAGGACCTGCTGGTGGTGCACACACGCAACGACGACGGGCCGCCGGACGTGATTCCGTTCACGGGCCGCTACATTCAAGTGCTCATCAACCGGGGGACGCCTTCCCGCGTGCTCCTTCGCCGCGGGCCGATGTCGTTCGGCGACGAGACCGTCACCTGGATGGGTGATCAGAGCGCGACGACGCCGGAGCTCGACCAGGACGGGGAGCACCTGAGCAACGACGCCTTGCCGAAAATGTACGACGTCGACCGTGACGGCTGCGCGGATCTGGTCATGTCACGAAGCCTGCAGGAGGTGCGACCCGAGGCGCCGCTCGTGTATCGCAACAACGGCAGCGGCCAGTTCGAGGCGATGTCTCCCGAACCGTTCGCCGGGTCGGATCGCTACTTCGGGGTCTATGCCGTGCCCGCGGACGTCAACGGCGACGCAGTGATCGACTTCGTGGTGCCGCGGCGCCACGACGGACCTGACGGCCGGCCCCGTACGGCGGACGACTTCGGGACGCTGGTTGCTCTGGTGAACACCACGCCCACCGGCCCCGTGCGCTGCGAGTGAGGTCGAGGGCGGCCTCCCCGCTCACCCGGGAGCGGCCGGAGACGGAGGAGAAGGTTGAGAAGCCGGCTGCACGTGATGGTCCGCCGAACCAACCGGGATCCGGCCCGCGGGCTGCTCGCCGCGGCCTGCCTGCTGGCGGTTGCCTGCGGTGGCGACAGCGGAGGTCCCACGGGGCCGACGCCGACTACGCCGGGAGCGACGGCCAGCGTCTCGGTGACCTATCCCGCCGACCACGGCACGATCTACATCGGCGACCAGGTGCAGCTCGAGGCGACGGTCTCGTCGAGCGGCGGTGGAACGCAGGCCGCCGCCGGTGCGGTCTGGGCGTCGGATGCGCCCGCCGTTGCGACCGTGTCGCCGTCGGGCCTCGTGACCGCCGTCTCGGCGGGCGAGGCGTCGATATCCGCCCAGGCGCCTGCGGGCGGGCGCGGCTCGCTGCGCATCCGGGTTTTCCCGCGGTTCCACGGGCATTGGGAGGGCGACCTGAACGTGACGAGGATAACCGTGCCCCCGGACTGGCGGGAGCTGGGAGAGGAGGACTGCGACGGCCTGCTGGATTGCGCTTCGTGGATTCCGCTGGAGGCCGACTTCACGCAGGATGGCGCCACGGTCACCGGGACCGTGACGAGCACGTTCGCCGCCGTTCCGAACTATGAGTGGACCATTCAATCCGGAACGGTCTCCGTCGACGGGACGCTCACGCTGACATCCGACGAGACCGCGTTTCGCCTGCCCGACGGCGGCGTCGAGATCCGGGCTCGGCTGATGTCCTGGGAGTCACGGGCGGACAGTCCGGGCATCATGACCGGCGCTGCCGCCGTGGAGTATGCCTCCGACGCTCTGTCAGGGAACGCCGTGGTGGAAGGGTGTCTCGAGGCGGACAACATCCTTCGGGAGTGCTCCGGGTGGCGGCGGCCGGGCGGCGGACCCACCAGTCGTGGTGCGCGTCGCGGCTTTCTGCTTCGTCGCGGGACAGGGAGGTAGAAGCGCTGATCCGTACCCCGGAGAGCGGAACCGGTGGACGTATCAGCGGCACGTCACGCGGGGACTCTGCTTGCCTCTCGATGGTCTCAGACTCTCAGACGTTCCTGCAACGCGCCGTGTGCTCCGAGTGCAAATTGGGTACGGAATGGGTAACGGCTACGCTGCCAGGCTCGTAACGTGTCTCCCGCCGAAGCCCGGATGACTCGGACGGTATGTTCCGAAGAGCTCAACAGACTGACCGGTGTCGCAGCACCGGCAGGTCGTCCTTGAAGAATCGAGCTGACGCTCGTACTCGAACCGGCGGCGCATCTTCAGACTGCGACCTCCAGGAACGTTCCGGGCCGGACCCGTTCAACCGCGGCTCGGATGTCATCGACACGCAGCCGTACACGCGGCCATGACGCCGCAAGCAGAACCAGTACTCCAAGCCGTCTATGGTCAAGGTTCTGCTGATGACGGAGACTCTGGTCCGTCGTGATCAGAAGCTGGTACCCGTCAGCTTCGGCGTGATCGAGCAGTTCCCCATTGCGCAGATTCGACCAGCCTCGCTCGAAGGCCGTGTCTACCGAGTGTCCAGTCAATTGGTCCCGCAACGGTGCCGGGGTGCCTTGGTCGAACAGTACTCTCACGAACGAGCCGACTCCATGAGGGTCTCCCGCTCGTGGTCGAGTACGGCCAACAGTTGGTGTCGCTCAACCCCCGGAAACCACTCCAGGAACTGGTCAATCGTGGCGCCGTCCCGCAGATTCTCGAACAGCGCTGAGACCGGCACCCGCGTGCCGCGGAACACCCAGGCGCCGCTCACCTTCTCCGGGTCGCGTTCTACGGCGGGGCAGGTCTTCCAGATGCTCATGGCCTCGACTGCTCTGCTGTTCTCCTGTCGATCCTATACGCGGTCGCGACGATCCGCCACGCCGCCGCACAGGAGAGGCCGCCGGAACACGGGCACCCGGACGTGCCTCGGTGCTGGACGGACTCCTCCCTGCATCCCGGGACGAGTACCCGCGACATCAACGCGGATCACCTCCTGGTCACTCACGATCCCGGCCGCGTCAACCGGCCCGAAATTGACACCCAAGCTGACACCCAAAGTGACACCCTACGGGCCGGACACCCGTGCGATTCCTGGACACCCCTGGAAGCGAAAGTCCGCGAATTCCTCAGCAAAACGCACCATTGGACGCTACCGGACGCGGGCGGATCGCCGGGAATCGAGCTTCTAATCAGGGTCTCGCTGGTTCGCCTTCCGGGGTATAGTCGTCACGTCTCCGCCTCCACGAGTCTGTCTCGACACGCGGGACATGACGTTCGCAGCCAGGGCCGATCTACCGTCCGTACACCCGGACCACCGTCCCCTTGTTCCGCCAACCATTCATCTGCCCATCGTCCGCCAAGCTCATCGATGCGACGCTGCGATGTGGTGACCACCCGACCGAAGGAATGGTCTGGCGGACGGAGTAAGCAGTCTAGCGCCACATCGCTGATCATGGCAGTTACGTAGCTAAGTTCTACCGGACCATAAGGCTGGTAATGTGCACCGCAGGCCGGCTCCTCTCGGCTGGCATCGCCGCCATCTGGCCACTCCACGACCTCGAAAGACGGCGATCCCGTCCGGCCGATGTTGCATTGGAAACAGCCGCCGTCGCGCACGATGGCCACCGCATGACCCGCACAGGCATGCGCTTCCGTCCAGGCGTACACGATCGGACTCGGCCGTCCCCGTTCAACGTGCCAACGGTTGAGCAGGCTTTCGGCGCCCCAACTTCCGGTGGTAGCGATGATTAGGTCAGCTGCCTCCAGGAGTCCAACGTCGCCCTGCACGAGCCCTTCCAAGCTGGCATCCAGCCCTACGACCCGCAGATGGGGAAAGTCCACCTGCAGCCTCTCCGCTAAAGCCACCGCCTTGTTGCGGCCAACTGCCGAGGCACCCAGCGGATGCCGGCCGACATTTGGCCAACTCAGGACATCACAATCAATCAGAACGATCCGGCCCGCGCCCGCCTGTGCTAGCGTGCACGCGACCGGCCCCCCAACCGATCCGCACCCGACGACCACGACGGTCGAACTCAGCAGTTTCTCCGCTCGGGGATCAGTACCACGCCCGTGCACCCAGTTGGCATCGGCGCGCTGCACGGAGCTGCGGACGACGGTACCCGTGCCGAGATACCGATCGACCAGGACAGGCTTCGGCGTGCGTCCCGGTCGAAAGCCCCTGGAAAGCGGGTCCGTGGCCGAGCGCCGACGAGAACGCAAGAGCTTGGGGTGTGCCACCTTGACCGCAACTAGGCCAGCACCGCCGCGTCCAGTCGCTCCAAGTATGGCCACAAGATGATCAGGTTCGCGAGCGGCGGCTTGGGCGAGCGCTACGGCTGCCTCCTGTCCGGCAGCGACCGCGAGTGCACGCAAGTCGGACGCTGAATTCGGATAGTCGTCCGGGAGCGGCGGCGTGCGGAGCCATACGAAGACGGCCTCCTCGCTCGTCGCATCGACATCGGCACCGAAACCCCGATGCACCCATTGGGCCAACGTCTCTGCGTTCTCTCCCACGATCTCAAGGCCCTTGCCCCTCCAGACCCGGACGACGCGGGACGGCGGCGTAGGCGTAAGCAGACTGACGAGATGTCTGCCGTCCTGCACCATGTACGCCCAATACAGCCCGTGGAACAAGGTTGTCGGCGACCTGATGGCGGCTGAGGGGGTGCGGAT
>WTGR01000683.1 GCA_011523485.1 Acidobacteriota bacterium | reverse complement strand
TGATGCCCGTCGCCCGGAACGTGTGGCAGCACGTCGACGCCGGCAGACCCGCCGCAGCCGCACGGCGCTTGATCATCGACAGCACGACGCGACGCGTCAGCGACCGGCCGCTCAGGCAGCCCGACCGGTCAACGCTCTGAAACAACGGCGCCTTCGCGTCCTCAATCCCGCCGGCGACCAGATACGCATCTACCGCGGCCTCGGCGCGGTGATGGGCCGGCACGTCGTGCCGCTTGCCGCCCTTCTCGTGCAGCCGCACCCATCCGCGCTTCCCCTGCAGGAAATAGTCCTGCCGCCGCATCCCCACGACCGCGCTCACCCGCGCGAAGCTGTACACCATCACGCTCAGCAGCGCACGGTCACGAAGACCGACCAGAGACCCCGGGTCGATCCCGTCGAGCAGCGACCGCGTCTCGGCCGGCGTCAGCACCGGCGTAGCCCCCTTGGTCACCACGTGCTTCGGGCCCCGCACGGCCGCGGCCGGATTCACCGGCAGCACCTGGTGGACGACCAGCCAGTCGCACAGCACCCGGATGGCGGCCAGGTGCTGTTTCACCGTCGGCGCCGACCCCGGATGCGCGCGGATGTAGGCCGCCACGTGCAGCGGCGCGACCGCCCGCAAACCCAGGCCCCGAGCCGCACACCACGACAGGAACTGTCCCACGGCCCGCCCGTACGCCGCCCGCGTCCGCCCGTTGGAGATCGACGCCGCGAAGAACTCCAGGAACCGCTCGACAGCCACCGGACCCGCGTCCACGATCACCGCCGGCAGCGCCATGGCCGCCGTCCCGGTGCACGCGGCCGGCGGCCGGGCGACCGCCGGAACCAGGGCCTCGCTCATCCCGTACTCCCCTCCCCCGCCACGAGCGCTTCGAACCGCTCGTAGTCGCGCGTCAACGCCTGCGCCAGCGCCATCAGCTTCGCCACGGCTTCCTTCGCGCCCGCGTAGCGCACCTCGATCCGATCGCGCTCGACCACCACGCCCGCCGGCAGCTCCGACAGACGCCCGTCGAGCGTTTCTGCCGGAACCCTCACCCGAATGCCGGTCAGCCGCGCCTTCCGCAGCTCGGTCATCAGATGCGCGCGCCGAGCCTGCTCCCCCCGGAACTCTGTGCCCTCCCGGTACGTCCGCAGCAGCCGCAGCAGCCGGGTGCGCGGGAGCGTGCGCGCATACCCGGTCAGATCGGCCCCGAACGTGCGCATCAGACTGCGCCGCCCGCGCCCGCGAGACCCCGAACAGGCTGCTCAATGTCGCGTCGTGTGAGCAGCTCCCGGTCCAGTTCCTCGAGCTGCCGGCTGCCGTCCGGGATGGCCAGCAGCCACCGCGGCCTCGCGGGCACCGGGCGCGCCTTTCCCTGCAATTGCTGCTCCGGGTGCGGGTTGGGGAGGAGGTCGGGCATGCTCGCCTCCTTCTACACGCCAGGTAGACGGTCGTCCAGAATGCAAGCCGGCCGGCGGAGCGGGCGGGGAGCCCATAACGAACGTTGTGCACCGCCAAACCGGCGGCGGCCTCGATCCGTAGCCGCTGGACGTGCGCCAAGCTCGTCAGGATTGTCTGCAGCAGTGCGCCGACATGGACGCGTGACAAGTCCGACAGCCGCACAGGGGTCGCCGTGTGCGTCCCACGCTGGCCCGGGCGACCGCCGGACGTACCGCCGGGATCACGACGAGAACCAGGCGCCACAGGGGCCTCGGCACTGACCATTGACTAGCGGCGACGTCGGACGGCAGCGCGACCGCGGGAAGCGACTACACGGCAGGCAGCTCGACGATCACGGTCTACGCTGGCGAGCGGTCCGAAACGATCTATGTCGAGGTCCCCGACACCAGCACCGGGGAAGCGAGACGTTCACGTTGACGCTCTCCGATCCGCTGTCCGGCGTACTCGTCGCCAATGAGGCGACCGGCCCGATCAGCAACTGCGACGCGCTGCCGCGAGCGCTTCCTGCCCGCTTCGGCCGCACCGTCGCGGTCGAGGTCGACAACCAGGTCAAGAGCGCGTGAACCCCGTGTGCAGGCCTGAATGGTGCGGCCGGTTCGCCGGCCGCGAGATCGCGCCCGGGGTGCGGTGGCCAGCTCGCGGCCCACTGGCTCTCCGGACTCGGGCCGCCGGTGCATAGGGGCCGGCCGGTGGTGGGGGGCCTCGCGGCGCGACACCGCGGACGTTGCGCTCAGCGTTGCCCGGCGGCGCGCAGATGGGCGGTGCTGCGCTCGACGCCTCGGGGTTCGGCGCCGCAAGCCTCGGGCCGACCGGCTACTTCGGGGCCGCGGGGTCGATGGCACCGAGTTCGAGGTGAACCGCGAGAGCCGCGGCGCCGTCCTGTCGCTCTCGTCGCGGACGGCCAGCTCGTCGTTCCGAGGGCCCGAGGATTCGTGTCTCTCGGCGGCGACGTGCGGACGTCGCTCTTCGACGCCGACCACCAGTGAGGACCCCTGGTCGTCGGCCTGTCGCTCGGCGGCAGTGCGGGGACCCCATCGGCATCGACCGACCTCGGGTCGTAACACTACTCCTGCACGACATCGCTGGAGGAGACGCAGGGCCAACGCCGTGGACGATCGAGAGCAACACGCCGCACGCCCCACACCCACGGCCGAGGCCGCGGCTGATTGCACGGAACACCGACCCTGGACGAGGTCGCCACTCGGCCGGCCCCCGCGCCCGCCTGCGAGCGCGTGCGTACTGGCGAAGCCTAAGACGTCGGCGCGATGGTGCCGACGATGGACAACGCGGCACACCAACAGGAGGTGAACAATGGCCGAGCATCCGGGTTCGAAGCCGGGTGACGGTGTCGCGGGGAGTCTCCCCGAGGTCTACACGTACAAAGTGAAGAGGTACTCGGTGCACCCGGTGGCTGATCTGTTTCCCTTGTTGGAGGGACCTACCCGCGAGGAGTTGGTCGAGAGCCTCCGCGTCAACGGGCTCGCCCGACCCATCGTGGTCACGGGTCCCGAAGCTAGCGTCATCATCGACGGCAGAAACCGATTCCTCGCTGGACTGGAGGCGGGGGTCGAACTCCGTTTCGAGGAACTGCCACCCGGTGTCGATCCGATCAGTTACATCGCAATCGCAAACCTGGACCGTCGCGACCTCACGGCTTCGCAGCGCGCGGCCATCGGCGTTTCGATTCGCAAGTACCGCCAGGACCGGACCCGCGACGGCGATGTGGAGGAGACCGACTTCCCGGGTGCGCCTAGTGAACCGAATCCGGGGCCGGCCGCCGAGGATCGTTCCGGCACCGGGCAGCCTTCGTTGCCGCTCCACGGCCAAGACTCCGCAGTCGGTGCGGAGAGCGTCCAATCCTCCTCTCACACACCTTCCGATCCCGGCGGCTCCCTCGCCGACCGTGCCCGTGACGCCCAGGGCTCGACCAAGCGCACTCCGACGCAGAAGTCGACGAGCGACAGGATGCGTGTCTCGGTGGCCCAGATGCGCAAGACCGAGCGAGTGGTGGAGGACGCTCCTGAGTTGCACCAGCCCATGCGCGACGGTGTGATCACTGCCAATGACGCGCATGCGATCCGTAAGGAACCTCGTGCGCTGCGAGCCCGAGCCCTCGAGGACGTGAAAGCGGGTCGCGCCAAGACCCTCAAGGCGGCGGTCGAGAACCTACACGCCGCAGATGCTGCCGGCAAGGAGACCGCCGGCAACCCGACCCCGCCTGCCGACCCGGCTGCTGTCGATAAGCGCATGACAGAGCGGGTACGGAGCGAGGCCGGTTCCCGAGGCCAGGACGTTGCGGATGTGCCGACCGACCCGAGCACGCGTCCCGAAGCCACCGATGGTGGAGGCAAGCACGTCGGCCCGGCCGCGAACCGCTCGGTGTCGCCGTCGGAAGCTCCCGCTGCTCCCGCTGCCGGCGAGCACCGCGAGAACCCGCCCGTCGAGTCGGCCAGCAGCCTCATCGTGGCTCCGGAGATCGTGCGGGCCCTGGATCTGGCGTTCGGCCGCATCGACGCTGCGTTCTGTTCTGCGGCGGCCGCCAAGCATGACCTGCGGACGCGCCATCGCCACGACCCGGCTCATTCCGACCTGAGCAAGCCGTGGCGCGGCTGCGTCCTGCTCGTGCCCCCGGCGAGCCGGTTGGCGGCTTTCGCGGAGAAGCTGCTTTCGGCCCTCAACACCGGCGATGTCCAGCGTGCGGCGGTACTCACGCCGCTCGATCCCACGGTCGATCTCTTCCTCGATGCCGAGTATCTGGACTTGTTCGTGCTCGAGCGGTGCGGGCCGAACGTCCGACGCAGCGGGACTCGAGCCGCGGGGATGCCCCGGACCGCCCTGTTCCTGTTCGGCCTTTCCGGCCTGACGAGCGATCTCGTCGCGACCCTGGCGCCGTGGGGTCACGCGCTACGGCCCGGCAGCGGCTCGCAGGTGGAGACGCTCGTCAACGACGCCGCCGCTTCCGCCAGGGGTCTTTGGAACCGTGTCACCGGGAGCGGCGGAGCGTCGCGGGGCTAGACGATTGGCGGACTCGACACGCTGTCGCGTCTCGATGGCGGCGAGAGCGACGGCGCATACCGCGCCGCCGCTCCCCTTCTGCTTCCAGAGCCGTCGCCGGCTACAGGCAACGGCGGCCGGGTTGTCCGATGCCGATGCGACAAGGTCTCCATCACAGGGCCGCTTCCAATCAGTCCTCGCCCAGGTGAGAACGGGTTCTCACCTGGGGACGCAAGGCGTCGAAGCAGCCGCAAAATCGGACCTCGCGGGAGAAGCGGGGGCGGAGCATGTGAGCGCAGGCGAGAAGGAAACCGTACGAACGAGAATCTTGAGCCGGGGGCACGGCGAGAAGACCGTCCGGACGACGAAACGGCCCGGTGCCGCGGGTGGCGTGCAAGCAACGGGACGTGCTTGCCGTTTGCGGTGGCTCGGCCCCAACGCGTTTGGGTGCTCCGAGGACGGTCCCCTCTTCGCCGCTCCAGCGTGCTGGCCGCCAAAGCACCTGTGCGCCACGACGGCGGCGCCTGCTGCGTGCTCCTGCCACGGACCCCTTTGTTGTCGGTCACGTAAAAACGCGGAGTATGACCAGCTGGTCATACTCCGCGGATCTCAGTGACCGTTGACACCCTCGATGCCCACCGTGAACTGGCCGTCGCCGCTGCCGGGCGTCGCCAACGCGCAACAGCAGCAGCAGGCGCGTCCATACTGCTGGCTCGGGCGGCACGCGCTCGTTGATGGCCGCGCTTGAGACAGCAGCTGTCACGGTTGCAGGCCGGCTGCGCAACGAAGTCCCACCAGGTCCCAGCGCGCGGCGCTCCTTGCCTCTTCGTGCCGTGCCCCGGGCCGCGGGGTGCGCCGTTGCACCCCAGGGCCGTCGTCTCCGCTGACGACGACGACGAACCGGGCAGGTTTCCATGCACTCGGCTTACCGGACGGGCCTGCAGCGGCAGCCGGACGCCCAACGGCCCAACGGCCGACCGCTACGCGTAGCGCTTTCGTGGTGTCTTCGCCTGCGCCCAGTTCGGTGTCGCAA
>WTGR01000336.1 GCA_011523485.1 Acidobacteriota bacterium | reverse complement strand
CGCCGCCGACCATTCCGGTCAGCGCCAGCAGGTCCTCCGGCTCCATCCGCATGCCGGCCGAAGTGCCCCGCAGCACGATGCGGCCCTCCCAGGATGGCGCGCCCGGGTCCGATTCGGCGGTGACGAGCACCAGGAACTTGTCCAGGTCGACCGGCCCGACCACCGTCCGGCCGTTGGCGACCGGCCCCAGGTTGACGATCGGCCGCAGCCGCGGCGTGGCGACCCAGGCCACGTAGCCGCTGTAGTCGCCAAGCGTTGCGGGGTCGGGCAGGCCGGCAAGGTGCACGGCCAGATCGAAGCGGTGATGCCCGTCGACGGTGACCGCGGCGCCGAACGGCGACGCCGAGGGCGTCAGCTCGACGTAGCCCGACGCGCCGCGGAAGTCGGGCGCGTGGATCAACCCGATGCAGTACAGATCCGGATCCGCCGCCGCGCTGCGCTCGTCCAGCGCGGGACACGAGAGCCCCGCGTCGACAGCCTGCCCGGCCGCCGCGGTGGGCACGGGCACGGGCCCCATCACGAGGCAGAGCGCCAGCAGCGCGATCGACACCGACGCCGGCCGCATCGGACAGCAGACTGCCAGCGCCTCGGTCGGCGCGCCGGCATCACTCATGCACAGACCACCCGGCACCGTCCGGGACCACCCTGTCACGCGGTCACTGCGCATGGACGACAGCCGCGGCTAGAAGATCGCCAGCGCGTTGATCGGCGAGCCGGTGCCGTTCTCCACGGCCAGCGGGGCCGCCATCAGCGTGAACTCCCAGCGGTTCAGCGACGCGGCGGTCTCGGCCAGCGCCTCCAGGTCCTGGTTGTCGAACAGGTCGACCCCCAGCGCCACGATGGTGATCAGGTGCACCGGCAGGTTGACGCCTTCGACCAGCGACGGCACCACGTCGAGCGCGGCGTCGCTGCCGATGAACGACACGTCCCGCGACTTCACCCACGGCAGCGTCGAGGCGTGCAGGCCCGCCGCGTTCTGGGAGATGTTCCAGGGCCCCATCTCCGCGCGGCGCGCCCAGCGGCCGGTGCGGACGAAGATGGCGTCTCCCGGCTGCACGGTCACGCCGGCCATCTCCTCCCAGGCCTCGATGTCCTCCACGTAGATCGGCGTTCCCGGCTCCAGGTACGGCACGCCCTTCAGGCGCGGGAAGTCCAGCAGCACGCCGCGGGTCACGATGCCGCCCTGCAGGTTGATGATGGATGCGTTCGAGCAGCCGTCCTCGGTGATCGTGTCGTGCGAGACGCCGTTGTACATCCGCCCCTTGTAGAGGATGTGGCACAGCGAGTCGATGTGGCTGTGGGAGTAGCCGTGGTAGCTGACGTTGTAGTTGTCGCTGACGCCGCCGAAGAAGCTCGGCTCGCCGGACGGATCGGGCACCCCCAGCATGCTGTGGCCGAACGGCCGCGGGACGTCGTCGGCTTCGTCCTTGATGACCCGGTGGGCCAGCGAGACGGTGATCCCCTCGGTGGCCAGGGCCAGCGCCTCCAGCCGCTTCGCCGGGGTGATCAGGTTGGCCGCCCCGAGCTGATCGTCGGGGCCCCAGCGGCCCCAGTTCGACAACTCGTCCATCATCCGCTCGACGTCGGCCTGACCGAGGTCGAGCGACTCGCGCGTGAAGTCGGGCGGCACGTAGGCGGCGGCCGCTTCCTCCATCGGCTCGTCCGAGGCCGTGTCCGCGCCGGGCGCGCAGCCGACGAGGGCGACCACCAGCAAGAGCAACCCGCCGCGCAGCAGTCCAGGTCTCATCGCGTACCTCCACGGACAGCACGTGAACCGACGACGGTGCGGTCGGGCCGCCGGACGACGACCGGACCACCCTACGGCCCCAACATATCAGCCGGGAGCGAGCCCTACAACCGACTCCGGCCCCGCGCCCCGAATCTCCGGTCGACAGCGTCGGGATTTCGTTGCTGCGCTATCGCACTGGTCATTCCGCCCGCCGCCGTACTGCGTCTGCACGTTTTGACACGCACTCGGCGCAGGTGTTAGTTGTCAAGGAAGCTGCTAGTTTTCAAGCACTTCTGCCGCAGCCGCACGGTCGGCGCTTCCCCGGAACCGGAAGAGGACTCCAGGATGCCGAAGACACACCGCCATCTCTCGCGCCGGGAGCGTCAAATCATGGATGTCGTCTATCAGAACGGGCAGGCGACCGCCGCCCAGGTGCTCGGTGCACTGCCCGACCCGCCGAGCTACTCGACGGTGCGCGCGCTGCTTCGCGTGCTCGAAGGCAAGGGCCACCTCCGACATCGGCGCCAGGGACCCCGCTACGTCTTCCGGCCGACCGTGCCGCCCGAAACGGCGCGACGCTCGGCGCTCGCCCGCGTCGTGCAGACGTTCTTCGACGGGTCCACACAGGCGACGGTCGCCGCGCTGATCGACCAGTCGCCCCTGTCGGAGGCCGATCTCGATCGCCTGGAAGCTCTCATCGACCGGGCCCGGCAGGAAGGACGATAAGCGATGAGCTCGTTCTGGATGTCGGCGCTGGCCGACGGCGCCGTGCGCGCCACCGCGCTGCTCGTCATCGCCACGGTGCTCGCGGCGCTCGCCGGCCGCCGTTCCGCGGCGCTTCGCCATTTCGTCTGGGCGCTCGCTCTCGCCGGCGTGCTGGTGCTGCCACTGGCCGGCGCAGCCCTTCCCGGGGTGCCGGTACCGATTCCGACGCCATGGACGCACGGCCGGCAGCCGGCGGCGGCCCTGGATAACGGTCCGTCGACGCCGCCCCCGGCCGGCGCAGTCCGGGCGCGCGCCGGGGACGGGGCTGGCGAAGCTCCGAGGCCCGATCCCGCCGCGGCGCCGGCCGCCGCCTGGAGCACCCTGTGGCTCGCGATCTGGGGCGGCGGCGCCGCGGCGTTCGCGGCCTGGTCCCTGGCCGGGATCTGGAACATTCGCCGGCTGGTCGCCCAGGCCACGCCGGTCACGGCGCGGGAATGGCTCGATCCGCTGCACGACGCGCGCGCGCGTCTCGAGATCCGACGTCCCGTGCGCCTGCTCCAGAGCGACCGCGTGGCCATGCCGATGACCTGGGGCTGGCGCCGGCCGGTTGTTCTGCTGCCCGCAGCAGCGTCGGGGTGGCAGTCCACCCGCCGTACGGTCGTGCTGCGCCACGAGCTCGCCCACGTCAAGCGCGCCGACGTCGCCACCCAGTCGCTGGCGCAATGGGCCTGCGCGGTCTACTGGTTCAATCCCCTCGTCTGGCTCGCCGCGTTCCGACTGCGCGTCGAGCGCGAGCAGGCGTGCGACGACGCGGTGCTGGGGCAGGGAACCCGCGCTTCCGACTATGCGAATCACCTGCTCGACATCGCCCGCGAGTGTCAAGCGCCCGGCCTTGCCGCGTCGGCGGCAGTCGCCATAGCGCGACCCTCGCAACTCGAACGCCGGATGCGCGCCATTCTCGACCCGACCGTACGGCGCGCGGTCGAACGCTCGACGGCGGTCCTCGCCGCCGTCTTCCTCACCGGAACCGTGCTGGCGGTGTCCGCCGTGACACCGACGGTCGAGACTCTCCCGGGACCGGCAATCGACCCGCCGGGGAGCACCAGCCGGACCGCCGCTCCACCGCAGGCCGCGCCGCAGCGCGACGAGTGGTTCGAGCGTTGGCACCGTGTCGCGGAAGAAGTGTTCGCGTCGCTCGTCCAGCACGTCTCCGAGGCGCGCCGCCAGCTCGGCGGCGCGACGGCCGCCACCACGCAGGGCGTCGAGCACAACGTGCCCGCGCCTACAACGGCGGGATTCGAGGCGGCGCCTCTCGGCGCCGTCGAGTCGCGACTGGCCAGCACCTTCATCGATGCGTTGCGCGATCCCGACGCCAACGTCCGCGCGCGGGCGGCGCGGGCCCTCGGACAACACCGGGCGCAAGCGGCGGCGACCGTCCTGCGCACCGCGCTGGGCGACGAGGACGCCGTCGTGCGCAGGCAGGCCGCCTGGGCCCTCGGACGGATCCGTGATGACGCGGCGGTCGACGGTCTGCTGAATCTGTTGCGGGATCCGGTCCAGGAGGTTCGCGAGGGAGCGGCCTGGGCTCTCGGCACGTTGCAGGATCCGGCCGCCGTGAACGGGCTGGTGGCGGCCCTGGAGGACGCCGACGCCGCCGTGCAGGAACGGATCGCCTGGGCGCTCGGTCGGATCCGCGACCCGCGGGCGACGCGCGGGCTGATCACGGCCCTGACCCTGATCGCGGGCGATGCGCTCCTCGACGTGATCGACGCGCTGGCCCGCACCGGCGGCGAGCCGGCGATGGAGGCGCTCATCGGGCTGATGGATGCCGACGATCCGGAGGTCCGCCGCGCAGTCATCGACGCGCTCAGCCGCGGCAACTGGATCTCGACCGACGAATCGGCACTGCCGCCGGGGGGCTGAAACTGACGCCGTGACACTCCACCCGCTGATCGTGCATTTCCCGATCGGGCTGATCGTGACCGCCGCGGTCATCGACCTCGCGGCGCTCGGCGCGGGCCCGCGCTCGGCGGTGCGAACCACCGCGACCGGCCTCTACGCGGCGGGCGCGGCGGCTCTGCTCGCCGCGTACTTCACCGGCCGGAGCGACGCCGCGCTGGTGCTGATACCGGGTCCGGCGCACGCGGTCGTCGACGAGCACTGGGCGTGGGCGCTGCGCGCCACCGTCTACCTGGGCCTCTTCGCGCTGGGCCGGCTCGGCCTGGATCTGGCGGGCCTCCTGACCGTCCGCGTACGGTGGCTGCCGGTCGTGGCGGCCGGCCTCGTCGGCGTCCTGCTCCTGTTCCAGGCGGCCGAACGCGGGGGACGGCTGGTGTACGAGCACGGGGTGGGCGTGGCCGCCCCCCGCGCCCGGTGACCGCCGGGCGACGCGATCTCCTTCGCCTGGCCCGACAATCGTCGCCGAACGCGACCGCTGCGGTCGCGCTGCGGACTCCGCTTGCCGCCCAACCGGGCCTGACTGGAAGTCTACGCCGTTCCACGGCGCAGACTCCTAGCGACCCTGGCGCGCTCCCCTGGCCTCCAGGGCTCGCTCGCCCGCCAGCGCGTTGGCGATCGAGTAGTTCCCCTCGTGGCAGGCGTACTCGTAGATGACATAGCCCGGCGGGCTCTCGAGCGGCAGCTCGACCGTGAAGGGCCGGGTATAGGTGGCCTCGTCGTGAATCGTGTAGCGGTAGTCGATGGTGTCGTCGTCGACGCGGGTGAACCGCTCGACCGCGCGCAGGTTGCGCGTTCCCGGGAATCCGCGCCAGGTCGTGTCGTCGCGGTAGTGCGTGGTCTCCACCACGAGGGTGTCGCCGTCCCAGCGGCCGCGCCCGTCGCCGTTCCACTGCCGGATGCGCCCGTCGATCGGCGCGCGCCCATCCAGCGGAACGACGCGCACGTCGTGAATCATCTCGTTGAGAATGACGACCTGCCCGGGCGCCTGAAAGATGTGGTAGGCGTTGCTGTAGCCCGACGGCACCGGCGGCACCCGCTGGTAGGTCATGCAGCGTTCCTGCAGCGGCCGGTCCTCCCAGGAGTCGAAGG
>WTGR01000645.1:4497-5484 GCA_011523485.1 Acidobacteriota bacterium | reverse complement strand
TCGGCAACTCGCTGAAGCCCTGCCCGACGATGGCTCCGCGTATGTCGCCCGCGAGTCCCTCAGCCTCCGGAAGTCTGCCGAGGCGGTGTTTCGTGGCGAAATCTCGAACTGAAGGCCAATCCATTTATTTTCAGTCGTTTAGGTAGCTGCCCCCAGCGGCCGTGTACATTTCCGTGCACAATTTGTGATCCGACTGTACCGGACTTATTCTAGCCCTCGGCGCTCGGCGGAGGGATCCCGCGGCGCGAGCCGACGTGTCCGGAGCCTGTGCGGGTTGCTTGTCACGCAAGTTGCGCGGCGTCTGCGGGTCGTCGAGGATTCCCCAGGATGCGCGTCCGGCTCCCCGTTCTTGTCGAGGCATGTGGAAACGACGCGGAGCCGAAGTCTGGTTCCGCCGCCGGTCTCTTCGGCGCGCGGTACGCCGCCGGTTCCATGACGATCACGGGCGAGAGGTGAACGGGAGGCGACCTGCCCTGCTGATGTCCGAATCCAAGCGCCAAACTGGCGCTGCCGACGGCAGCTGGCAGCACGCGCTCAGAGCACTGCCCGCTCTCTACTACTTGTCGTCCGGCAGCATTCTCCGCGCCCGCTCGATGCGCTGGCGGAGCATGTCCTGGAACGCGGCGTCACGTTTGCGTTCCTCGATGTGCTCTGCGATTGCTGAGCGGATCACGTGGGAAACCGGCTGGCCGTCGACGGCGGCGATCGTGTCCAACTCCTCTGACTGATCGGCAGACAGGCGAATCGTCATGGCCTTGACTGGTTTCATGATGCCGATTGTGCAACCTGAAGAAAACGGTTGTCAACCACCATGCCACCGTGGTATCGTGGTATCATCATCAGACGGAGGGCCACGATGGCAACAGAGAATCCAGTTCCCGACAAGGACAGTTCGGGGCACAAGGTGTTCATCATCCGAATCGATCAGGCGGAGTACGAGTGGCCGGAGGAGAAGATCACCGGAGCTCAGCTCCGTCGTCTCCCGCC
>WTGR01000645.1:0-4397 GCA_011523485.1 Acidobacteriota bacterium | reverse complement strand
CCAGGTCGTGCCCGGCCATCCCGACCGCAAGGTCAAGGACGACGACACGGTCGAGGTTCATGACGGGCTGCGCTTTTTCACCGCACCCGAGCACAAGGTGTTCACCATCCGAATCGACCGGACCCAGTACGAGTGGCCGGAGGAGAAGATCACCGGAGCTCAGCTCCGTCGTCTCCCGCCGACTCCGATCCCGGCCGATCGTGATCTCTTCCAGGTCGTGCCCGGCCATCCCGACCGCAAGGTCAAGGACGACGACACGGTCGAGATTCATGACGGGTTGCGCTTTTTCACCGCACCGAACACGATCAATCCTGGCACCGACCGTGCGAACCACGGTGCGGCGTAGCACCTGCACCTGCCATGACTCTTCCCCAATCCGATATCGCGTACCTGAACGAACGGGGCGTTGCCCACAAGATCGTACCGGAGTCCGGCATGCTCTGCATCGTGATGCTGCACTGGCCACTCCCGAGTGGGCTGGATCGCGATGTAGCCGATCTGCTGATTCGGCTCAGTCCTGGCTATCCAGATGTCGCCCCCGACATGTGGTGGTTCTCTCCGGCGGTTCACTTGGCCAACGGTACGGCCTTGCCCGCTACCAGTGCCGTCGAAACCTACCTCGGTCGCCAATGGCAGCGTTGGTCGAGACACTTCACTAACGGCCAGTGGCAGTCGGGAGTTGACGGTCTTGCGAGCTTTCTCGCCCTGATCCGGCAGGACCTGGAACATAGCGTGCCGGAGATGGCCCGATGACGGTCACTCTGGTGCTGCCGGAACATATCTCAGCCGAGGTCTTCGATGCAGCAGAGGCCGACGTCGAGACCGCCTGTGTTCTGCTAGCGCGCCGCGTGGAGACGCCCGGTGGCAATGTCCGCTTGCTCGCCCGCGCGGTGCACTGGGTACCGGACGACGCCTACCTACGGCGTGATGCCACGACACTCAGCATCGCCTCTCACGGCTACGTGCCCGCCCTCGCTGCGGCAGAGGCCGACCAAGCTGTACCAATCTGGTTACATACGCATCCTGGATACGAGTCATCGCCCCAACCGAGCGAACGTGACGAAGTCGTCGACCGACAGCTTGCTGACCTCTTCCGCCTCCGCGCAGGGAGTCCACTGTACGGAGCAGTTGTCATCGCTCGGACAGCGGGTCGCCACTGCTTCGCCGGCCACATCGAATCCGACAATGGGCGAAATGACATTGACCGCGTGTGGGTAGCAGGTCGTCGGTTTTCGCTCATTCAGAACTGGCTACACGACACAACACCACCCGGTGAACAATTCGACCGCAACATTCGGGCCTTTGGCGGCAGAATCCAACAGGTCCTCGGCAACTTACAGGTTGCCGTAGTTGGCTGTGGTGGAACCGGGTCGGCTGTTATCGAGCAGCTCGTACGCCTAGGCGTCCGCCATCTCCACTTGTTTGATCCGGACACCCTGACAGCGGGGAACGTCACGCGCGTATATGGATCCTACCTGAACAATGTTGGTGAACCGAAGGTGAATGTCAGTGCCGTTCACGTGCGCCAGATCGCGCCCGATGCCCAAGTAATAACCACCCAAGCCAAGATAACGCTGGAATCTACAGCTAGGCTCCTGCTCGACGCCGACATCGTCTTCGGCTGCACTGACGACAACGCTGGGCGGCTCGTATTGTCGCGCATCGCTTCGTACCTGCTGACGCCCGTCATCGACTGTGGTGTGCTGCTGAGCAGTGGCGCTGGTGGCCAACTCATCGGAATCGATGGTCGAGTGACGGTACTCGCGCCTGGTGCTGCGTGCTTGGTCTGTCGCGACCGCGTTGACCTACATCAGGCGGCCGCGGAGATGCTCGCTCCAGATGAGCACCGGCGGCTCGCGCAGGAGGGCTATGCGCCCGCGCTGTTGGACCCCGAGCCCGCCGTTGTCGCGTTTACGACACAGGTGGCGTCTGCGGCTGTAGGCGAACTGCTCGAGCGGCTCATACACTACGGACCTGAGCCCGTGCCCACGGAAATACTGATTCGGTCCCATGACCGGGAGCTTTCCACCAACGACCAAGAACCTCGTAGAGGTCACTACTGCCATCCCGTGGCCCAGAAACTCGGGCTTGGTGTCACCGAACCCTTCCTTGAGCAGACATGGCAGCAGTAAAGGCACTGATCGTCTGGTGGAGATCGCTGCCTCTACCCTGGCGCCGCTGGCGAATTGTCGATCACGTCCGCGCCGGCGACGAGGTACCTGACTGCCTGCCCCACCGGGCCGTCGTCCTCGTCGGGCCCCCCGCGAGTCCTGCTTGGGCCGTTTTCGACTGCCCCTGCGGCACCGGGCATCGCCTCATGGTGAATCTGGACAGAACCAGACAGCCATTCTGGAGGATCGAGGATCGACATCGGCTGTCGATTTTTCCCAGCATTGATAACATCACCCCTGAGCGACGCTGCCACTTCATTGTGCGAGGCGGCACGATCACTTGGGCCGTAGCTACGGACGAGGACTGACCTGATGAGCCCACACTTCGCATCAGCCGACACAGACGAACGCACGGCAGGCGCCGAGAGTGGTTCGCCCGAAATCACCAAGACGCCGCTATTCGCAGCAAACCATGCCGACCGCTACCAGCGGCAGACACTCATTACTCGGATTCAGGACCGATACAAGCGCTTGCTGATCTGCTATGTCTCCGGTAACCGCTGCATTGTCGATGAGCACGATACCAAGCCATTCGTCGATCTGCTACATAAAGCGCCGTCCGACCGTGGTCTGGACCTACTGCTCCACACCACCGGCGGTAGCATTGACGCCGCTGAGAAGCTGATGGGGATGCTGAGGAGACACGTTGGCTCTGCCACACTTCGCATCATCGTCCCTGAATTCGCCAAGAGCGCCGGGACACTCATGGTGCTCGGTGCTGACAGCGTGGTCATGAGCGACATGTCCGAATTGGGCCCAATCGATCCTCAGGCCCGTCTTTTCGACAGATGGCAGTCGGTACAGAGCTATCTTGATGCCTACCGTGTCCACGCGGACGCACTCAAGGCGGACCGTGACGATATCGTGGCACAGATCATGCTCGGCAAACTGGACCCCGCCACCCTCAGATCGTGCGAATCCGCCGTGAAGCGCGCGCGCCAAGCCGCGGAGAACCTCTTGAAGCGTGGAATGTTCCGAGACGGCGGAAACTGGACATTGACCGTGAGCGAGCTCCTCGATACTACCCGGTGGCTATCACATGGCCAGATGATCTCCTGGGAAGACGCCGGCGATCCTCAGATCGGATTGGTTGTGCAATACCTACCGTATCGCTCAGAGGAGTGGCAAGACTATTGGCGGCTATACTGTCTCCAAAGTCTTGCGGTGGCGGACCGGCAGAAGCTCTATGAATCTGCCTCGGTGTCGCTCGTCATAGGGCCGACGGAGGCAACGTGAACCCGTCTTGCCCCTCAATCCTCGGCGGGTCGTCGAGACCCCGCACCTCCTCTGGTTTCCACGCGGAGGTCATGGACGTGACGCCGGCACGCAATCCCGCTATGGGTACGGACTGGTACGGACAGAGTGGAATCGACAGGCAGTACTCGCATCGCCGGCGCCCCAAACTAACCGCCTTCCCAGAGCTTCAATTCGTCTTCCGGAAGCGGCTCGAAGAAGGCGTCGGTGATCGCGATCCTGCCCTTCAGCGCGTCCGGTTGTCGCTTGACCTTCGGCTTGCACGCAACGAGCCGCGCGACCGGTGCGCCCCGGCGGGCGATGACGATCTCCTCCCCGGCCTCGACCTGCGCCAGCAGTCGGGACAGTTGGGTCTTGGCTTCTTGGACGTTGACGGTGAGCATGGGCAGGCCCCTTGATCCGAAAGCTTAGTCGAGAATATGACCAAGTCCCAATGCTGATCAAGAAATCGCTCTCCCAGCCGGGAGCGCATCGAGCAGAGGGGTCCCCGGCAGTGGCGCCCTACCTCTCGTTCGAGGACGACGCCTCGCCGGTGATCCGGCACTTTGACCAGACCCCGGTCCCGGCTGGGGACGTTTCGTGCGGCGACTCTCGATGTCGACCCGGGGCTGATCCCGGTCTTCGACCCAACCGGCCGGGCCAACCTGGGCCACACGCTGGAGACGGCGGTTCTCCTCGAGCTCGCGCGCCGGGGCTGCGACGTGACCTACGTGCTGACTCCCGAGGGCTACGAGGTCGACTTCCTCGCCCGGGACGCGACCGGCGAAACGGAGCTGATCCAGGTCTGCGCCGACCTCTCCGACCCCGCCACCGCGACGCGCGAATGCCGGGCGCTCGCCACGGCCGGCAAGCTGTTCCCGCGCGCCCGCCGGCGTCTGCCGACGTTGACACAGGACGGTCTGCCCACCGAACCGCCGGCCGGCTTGGAGATGCAAAGCGCCGGCGAGTGGCTGCTGCAGGCGCACGGTGACG